>WLND01000048.1 GCA_009726075.1 Actinomycetota bacterium | reverse complement strand
GACGACGAGTCCGTGCCCTGAGGCCTCGAGATTGGGCAGGAATGCCTTGATGGTGCGCAGGGCGCCGATCACGTTGACCTCGTATGCCCGCTGCCAGCTCTCGACATCGGCCGTCGCGATCGGTTCGGCGTCGTAGGCACCGCCCGCGTTCGCGACGAGCACATCGAGGGCCCGACCGTCGAGATGACCCGCAAGGCGGTCGATGCTCGCCTGATCGGTGACGTCGAGTTCCCAGGGGGTGATGCGCGGACGCTCCGACGCGAGGGCTTCGAGTCGATCGACGCGGCGGGCCGCGGCAATCACCGAGATTCCGGCATCGTCGAGCGCCCGTGCCGTGGCAGCGCCAATGCCGCTGCTGGCGCCAGTCACCAGCGCCAGCCTCGAGTCGTCCATTCGTGATTCGTCCATCAGGGTCCTCCTTCGTGCATCGAGCGATCAGTGAGCGATGAAGACCTCGAGGGTGACCACGATCATTCCGAGCGTGGCGTAGCCGAGGGCGAAGCTGAACCAGCGCCAGCGCGGCAGGCCGGCCGCATGCGCGGCATACGCTCCCCAGAAGAACAGGGAGACGATGCCCATGCCAAGGATCAGGCGCACCGCTGCGATCTCATTCCAGCCCAGGACCCACAGAATGACCAGCACGGCACTCGGCAGCAAGGCGACGTAGATGAACTGGATATTCGACTCGAAGATGGCCAGGCGGTCACGCCAGGTCATGCGGCGCTGGTTGCGAATCTGCACGTCGAGGGCCTCCGAGAAGCCGTGGGCCACCGCGAGGACGAACATCGGCACCACGCAGACGCCGATGAGCTGCAAGAAACTCTGGACCCCGATCGGCGCATCGGGCTCGTTGTAGAGCGCGAACGCGGTGATCTGAATGAGGGTGGCGTAGACGATGATGCGCGGATCGACCCAGATGGGCCCCACCTTGAGCCGGGTGTCGCGATGCTCGTCCATGGTCTGATTCAACCGCACGGCTAGGGTCGGGCCACTACCCCTGACCGAGGAGTCAGCCATGCCCGCAGTAGATCGCAGCCGTCTCGTCGACCTCTTGGAGATTGAGCGGGCCGCGCACCGCGAGCGCACGCCGCGATCGCGAGCGGCATTCGACGGGGCCGGTCACCTGCTCGGCGGCGTTCCGATGACCTGGATGGGCAAGTGGTCGGGCGGCTATCCCCTGTACCTTGCGACCGCCGCCGGCAATCGGGTTGTCGACATCGACGGGCACGAGTACGTCGACTTTGCCCTCGGCGACACGGCTGCCATGGCGGGGCACTCGCCGGCGGCCACCGTCGACGCGGTGCATCAACGGCTCGCTGTGGATGGCGGGATCACCACGATGATGCCGAGCACCGATGCCGAATGGGTGGCGGCCGAGCTCACCCGGCGGTTCGGCGTGCCGCTGTGGTCGTTCAGCCTCACCGCGACCGACGCGAACCGCTGGGCGCTGCGACTGGCGCGCATGGTGACGGGCCGGCCGATGGTCATGGCCTTCTCGTACTGCTACCACGGCTCTGTCGACGAAACATTCGTCATCATGGGACCGGACGGCACCACCCTGCCGCGGCAGGGCAACGTCGGGCCGGCCGTGCCGGTCAGCCAGACCACTCGCGTTGCCGAGTTCAACGATCTCGCATCGGTTGAACGGGGTCTGGCGCACGGCGACGTCGCCGTCCTCGTCATGGAACCTGCGCTCACGAACATCGGGATCGTCCTTCCCGAGCCCGGCTTCCTGGACGGCGTTCGCGCGCTGTGCACTCAGTACGGCACCCTGCTGCTCATCGACGAGACGCACACGATCTCTGCCGGCCCCGGCGGCTGCACAGCGGCCTGGGGTCTTGAGCCCGACATCTTCGTCATCGGCAAGAGCATCGGCGGCGGGATCCCCTGCGGCGCCTATGGCATCACCGATGAGATCGCGATGCTTATTCGCGAGCACCCCACCGCTGATCTCATCGACGTCGGCGGGGTCGGCGGCACGCTCGCCGGCAACGTCCTGTCGACCGCTGCGATGCGAGCGACCCTCGAATCCGTCCTCACCGACGAGGCCTTCGTCCACATGATCGCGTTGGCGACCCGGTACCGCGAGGGGGTCGAAACCGCCATCGCGGCCCACCGCGTCCCCTGGACCATCGAGCAGCTCGGTGCGAGGGCCGAGTATCGCTTCGCATCGCCGGCTCCGGCGAACGGCACCGCCTCGGCCGAGGCGCATGACGACGATCTCGAGGAGTTCCTCCACCTGTTCATGTCGAATCGCGGGGTGCTCATGACACCGTTCCACAACATGGCGCTCATGTGCCCGAGCACGACCGCCGCCGATGTCGACCTGCACACGACGCTGTTCGATCACGCCCTGTCACTGCTGGCCGGCTGAACCCGTGGCCAGGCTCCCGAAGGCTTGGTCGCTCGAGGGCCGGGTCGCACTCGTCACGGGCGCGGGCTCGCCGTCCGGCATCGGATTCGCCACTGCCCGAGCGCTCGCTGAGCTCGGGGCGCGGGTCGAGATCACGGCAACCACGTCACGGGTCCAGGAGCGGGTCAATGAGCTCGGCGCCCTGGGCTTTGCCTCGTTCGGCCATGTGGTCGACCTGACCGATGAGGACGCGGTCCAGTCGGTCACGACCGACCTCCTCGAGCGGCACTCACGCCTTGACATCGTCGTGAACAACGCGGGCATGGTGAGCACCGGCACGACGGTCGAATCGGGCGAACTCACCGCCATGAGCCTTGATCGCTGGCGCGCCGGCATGCACCGCAATCTCGACACCGCGTTCCTCGTCTCGCGGGCGGCGATCGCGACCATGGCCGAGGCGCGCTGGGGACGCATCGTCAACGTGGCGAGCGTCACCGGCCCGCTCATGGCAATGCGGCATGAGCCGGCCTACGCGGCCGCGAAGGCCGGCATGGTCGGGCTGACCAGATCGGTCGCCCTCGACTACGCGGCGTTCGGAGTCACCTGCAACGCCGTGGCCCCCGGCTGGATCGAGACCGGTTCGCAGACGCCGGCCGAGGCAGCACAGGGGGCGAGCGTGCCGGTTGGTCGCAGTGCCTCGCCGGGCGAGGTTGCCTCGGCGATCGCCTGGCTCTGCACGCCGGGCGCCGCCTATGTGACCGGTCAGTGCATCGTGGTCGACGGGGGCAACTCCATCGCGGAGGAGCGCGCCTGACCGGCGAGCACCAGCCCGTAGGCGACGGCCCAGCGATGCCCGAGCACGCCGGCGACGTTGGCTCGTCCGAGCACCGCCGACGGGACCACGCCGGCGAGGGTCTCGAGAATCTCGTCGTCGCCGGCCGGTCCGCCCACGATGATGAGGTCGGACGGATCCGCGAACTGGTGCGTGTTCGACATGATGCGCCGTACATTGCCCGCGAACACCATCTGCTTCACCGTGATCCGGATGGTCCGCCACTCGGCGACCGACAGGCCGCGTGAGAAGGGCAGGGGGCCGCTCGGCCCGGGCGCAACGAGCCAGCCGACCGAACCTTGGGGCGCAGTGACGTCGAGGAAGCGTCGTTCGCCCGACTCGTCGGTGACGATCTGCGGAGCATCGACGCGCGACGCCGGGCCGCGCTTGACCCATTCGGCGGCACCGGCCGAGATCGACAGGGCCCGCGCGACGGCCGTGGTGAGCAGGTCACCCGACCCGGGCGCTGACGCTGCCTGCTCGGCCGCCCCGACGATGTCGATCGTGCCGCCGCCGAGATCGACGACGAGGGCATCGGGCCGAGCCCCCGGGGTGGTGAGCGCGCCGGTGCGCGCCGCGTGCGCCTCGGTGGAGAGCATGGCGACCTCACCGGGCCAGGCCTGCGTGAATGCCCCGAATTGATCGCCGGCACCCCGGTCGGCCTCGAGCACGGCGACGATGAGGCGACGGGCCTGCACCGATCCGGCGCGCATCCCGGGGATCTGGCCGAGCAGGCCGAGATCGGCGATCCACAGGTCGTCAGCCAGGACGAGGTCGGCGGGTGGTTGCCGGTATCCGCGAACCGAGCCCACCGGGAGCTCGGCGAGGCGAGCGGCGGCTTGGCCGAACGTCGATCGACTGCCGTCGCCGTAAACGACGCTCGCCTCCTCGACCGCAGGGGTTGCCACCTGGGCCGAGGACTGGAGTCTGCCGATCACCGCACTTCGATGGCCGCGCGTGAGCTCGCAGACGGCCCGGGCGTGCCCGTGGGTTTCGGGTGCGACCGCGAGGGCATCGGCGAGCCAGATGGCATCGCCGAGTGCCCTGACGTGCTGCCCGGGCGCGGCAACCTCGAGGGCAATGCGCTCGCAGCTCAGCGCCAGCGCCGCATCGACGCAGTCGATGATCGGCAACGCCGAGCCGAGTCGCGAGCTCACCAGGTGTGCCTCGTCGCCGGCGAGCAGCAGGCCCGCGATCGAATGCCCGGCCCCCTGCCAGCGCAGCACAGAGGCAACCGTTGCCCGAAACCCCAGCGGGTCGCGGGCGACCAGAATGATGGTGCCTTCGTCCGCCGATGCCGTGGTCGTCGATTCGTCGATGTCGACCGGGCGGCCGACGCCGTGGCCGAGGCCGGCGGGGGTGGCCGAGCCGGTGGCCAGCAGCCGGAGCAGCCCGGTGTCGACTGCTCGCGGCTCGAGGTCGATGCGCCGGGTGGTCACCGGACGCTGAGGGGTCAGGACCGCGAGATCGCAGTGCGCGCCGAGGCGCCGCTCCAAGCGGGCCAGCAGGCGGGCCGCGCCCATCGATGCCTCCGCCGAGCCCTTGATGCCGCGGGTCGGCGCGCGATCCCAGGCGATCGGCTGCGCAGGGTGGCGGGCCCCATCGGCGATGACGATCTCGGTCGTTGCGTTGCCGATGTCGATGCCGGCGATAAGGGTCACAGCAGCAGGTTTCGGGCCTGGTAGACCTGCGCTGCCTCCCTGATGAGCGCGGCATTTCGGGCGGCTCCGAGGCCCTCGAGCTCATCGGCGATCGCCGCAAGGTCCAGCGCCGTGGAGCGCCGGGGGCGCAATGCCTCGTAGATGGCCATGACCCGGTCGTCCGGCAGCAGGGTGAGTTCGGCGGCCCGGAGGAAGTTCTCGGCCAGCTGCGGATTGCCGTGGTCTGCAGCGACCCGCGCCTGGGCAGCGAGGGTGTCGGGGTGGATTCGGACGTCGTCGATCTCGAGGTCGCCGGCCCGGAGCGCGTCAAGGGTGACCTCAGTCAGCGGCTTCCCTGATTTCGCGGTTGTCATCAGCGTTCCTCCGCCAGGGTCAGCGACTCGGGGAAGCCCGCTGGGTCGCAGCATTCGCGTTCGATGGCCACGAGGGCCACGACGGTCGTGTGGTACCTGGCCTCGATGGCCTCGTCCGAATAGGGGTTTCTGCCCGGCTCCGGGGTCGACCCCTTCGCGTGGCGTCCGGCGTTGATCCCCATCTGACGGTAGGCGCCGCGGGTGAGGGAGGGGGCGACGCTGTACAGCTCGAGGTTGGCGAGGGGCGTGAGGTCACGCCGGTGGATGAGCGCGGTGCCCTTGGCCTGGAGTCCGATGCCGATACCGGAGCCGGCGAGCCGGGCGGCCTTGAGGCCGATGAGCCCGAGGTCGATCGTGTCGTTGAAGCGGACGATCCGACCGGTGCACCCCTCCTCCTCGAGGCCCGCGAGCAGCTCGTCGAGCGCCTCGTCGACGGTGAGTCCGCACAGTGTTCGCCAGATGGCCCGTGCCGTGGCGGGCGAGACCCCGATCACGACGTCGCGTGGATCGGTGCCGGGCGATGCGAACCCGGTGGCGCTGAGTCGGGCCGAGGCCGCTGCCTGCTGGCTGCCGCGGAGGTCATCGACCGACTTCTGCTGGCGGATGCTGTCGATCTCCAACTGCCTCGCGGCGGTCGGGGTGTAGCCGGTGCCGGGGCCGGTGTAGTCGTTGGGGTCGGTGACCAGTGAGAGGACCTGCATCCCCTCGGTGAAGATCGCCGCCGTCTGGAGGTAGTGGCCCTCGACTCGTGCGTGCAGCATCTCGAGCAGGCGCTGGGCCTCGATGTCGTAGCCGCAGTCATCGAGGGCGCGTATGACATCGAGCATCGTCACGTTGGTGTCGCGGATGAGTCGCGATGCCGTGAGCGGGGTCATGAGGTCGGCGTCGGGGACGTCCTTGGATCCGGCCGCATCGACGGCCTGCTCGAGCCACTCGTCGGTGAAGTCGGCGAGCCCGAGCACTCGGTAGACGTCGCGCACCGCCTCGGCCGCACGGCGTCGCAGGCGGGCAACGTCGGGCTCGGCGGCCGTGCGAAGCCCCGCATCGACACCCCAGTCGCGCTGCATCGCCAGGAAGTCGTCGATGTCCTCGGAGTTCCACTGGCTCGGCCCGAACATGTTGTCGTAGCGCTGGATGGAGCCGAAGCCGCTGCAGATGAAGTCGGAGCCACCGATGAAGATCGGGTGGGTTCGTGAGGTTCGACGGACGTCGGATTCGCTCATAAGCGCATCGTTGCCCGTGCAGGCCTCGAGGTTGCGAACCATGACCATGAGGTTCTCGGCCATGAGGCTGCGCACGCCGCCCGGCACTGAGCCCGCGACCGAGGCCGAGTCGATGCCGCCGTTCTGCACGCCCTGCGAGCCGATCGCCCGCGCGAGGGCAACGCACCGGGCCTCGAGGTAGAACATCGAGCAGCCCTCGGCGCTGCCCATGAGGGCCTCGGAGCCGCCGCCGGAGGTCACGCGCATCTTGATCCCGCGACTGGCGTAGGCCGAGGTGAGGAATGCCTTCGACCACGGGGTGTCGTCGCCGTCGATGAAGATCTGCTCGGTGCCGTAGAGCGAGACGGTCTCGGCGTACGACACGAGGCCCCGCATGCCGAGCTCGAGTTCGAGTGCCTCCTCGACCGAGCACTGGATGAGGATGCCGGGCGAGCCGACCGCGGCACCGATGCTCACGGCGATCGCATTGGACGGGGCATCGCCGAGCACCGGCACTGTGGTCTCGAGCTCGCGGAAGCCAAAGGCCGCGGCGGTGGCCGCATCGGCGGCGAGGAGCAGCGGGTCATCGGAGCGGTTGGTCACGTGGGCCTGGTTGCTCGGGGTGCGCCGGGCCCGGCACTTGGTCATGGCGATGACGAGCTCGGCCGGGCGCAGGGTCGCCAGGGCCCGGGCGAGCTTCGCCGGGGTCATGCCCCCGGCAAGCCGAACGACCTCGGCTCGAGCCACATTCGGGTCGACGATCATGCGGGCATAGTCGAGGTCGTCGAGCGCCATTGCCTCCTGCGCCACCGCGTGGTCGAGGGCGTGGGTGGCGATGAACGCGTCGACGATGTCGAAGTCGGCGGCCGGCTTGGAGTCCATCTCGATGACGACTCCCCCTTCGATCACCAGGGACGGGGTCGGGTCGCTCGGGGAGTTGAACGCGACGAGTCCGAGCTGCGGGTCCTCTCGGGCGAATCCGTCGAGGTTGACGCGTTGCTCGTCCATGAAGCGGAAGCGTCCGATCGGACGGGCCTGGGTCACGACGACCGAGCCTTCAGGAAGACCCCATGGGCTGCCGTGGCTGCGGCTATGTCCTGAGCGCTGGTTCCGCCGCTGACGCCGACTGCCCCGACGACCCTGTCGCCGTCCCAGAGGGGCAGACCGCCGCCGAACGCGATGTATCGGCCCTGGTCGGCTGAGTTCATCCCGGCGAGCTCGGCGCCGGGGCCGACGAGTGCGGTGAGCTCGTGGGTCGCGACGCGATGGGCCACGGCCGTGAAGGCCTTGTCTCTGGCGAGCACCGGGCCTGCGATCTCTGCCCCGTCCATGCGCTCGAATACGACGAGGTGCCCGCCTGCGTCGACGACCGCGACCGATACGAGCGACCCGTCGGCCGTCGCGGCGCTGCGGGCGGCCTCGGCCATCGAGCGGGCCAGGTCGAGGTCGATCTCGAATCGGGTCACGCGCGCCACGTCGAGGCCGCCTTTCGCATCGCGGCATGCATGCCGCCCATGGCGACAGCACCCTTGAGGAGGTTCTTGGGGAACTTGCAGACCACCGTGTAAGCGGTGTCGACCACGTTGGCGATGGGGGTGAGCGCCGCCTGCGACACGAGTTGATAGGCGTCGATGACGCTCTGGCCGGTGAGCTCGGCAACCCAGAGCACCATCTGCTGGTGGGCGATGCGGAAGGCATCCTCGAGCGGGCGGGCCGAGCCGGTGGTCATGAGGTAGTCGTCGCTCTCGATCCGGGGCCACGGAACGTAGGTGCCCTTGACGACGTCGAGCATCGCGACGGTGTCCATGGCGCACTCGACCGCAACGCCGCAGGTCTCGCCCTCGCCCTGCCGGGCATG
>WLND01000047.1 GCA_009726075.1 Actinomycetota bacterium | reverse complement strand
GTCGGCATCGGCCGGTCGATCCATGCCGGTCAGGTGAGCGTCGCCGACGGCACCCCGCTCGCCGCGCAGAAGCTCGCCCGCGTGCTCACGAATGATCCCGGCATGGGGGTCATCCGGCACGTCGATGCCGGATACGACCTCGCGATCGATGTCGCGCGCGAGAAGCACGTGCACGTGCCCATGCTGGACACCGAGGGTGAATAACAGCTGGACACCGAGGGTGAATAACAGCTGGACACCGAAGGTGAGTGAGTCGTTCGCACTCGTCAACATCGGCTCGCTCGTCACCAATGACCCAACCCTCGGCGACGGCCTCCTCGGGCTCATCCCCGATGCCGCCGTGGTCATCGACGAGGGTCGTATCGCGTGGGTGGGTCGAAGTTCGGACGCCCCGGACGCTTCCGGCGCGATCGACCTCGAGGGCCGGGCTGTGCTGCCTGGATTTGTCGACTCGCACGCGCATCTGGTGTTCGCCGGCGACCGGGCCGATGAGTTCGCCGCGCGCATGAGCGGCGAGCCCTACGCAGCCGGCGGCATCAGGCGCACGGTCGCCGCCACTCGAAGCGCGACCGATGAGCAGCTCGCCGCGAATCTTCATCGACTCGCAGCCGAGCTGCGGCGCAGCGGCGTCACGACCTTCGAGACGAAGTCCGGCTACGGCCTCACCACCCAGGATGAATCCCGAGCGCTCCGCATCGCCAGCGACGTCACGGGCGAGACCACGTACCTCGGCGCGCACGTGGTGCCCGCCGAGTTCGAGGGCAGGCCGGACGACTACGTATCGCTGGTCGCCGGGGCAATGCTCGATTCGTGCGCCCCGCACGCCAAGTGGATCGACGTGTTCTGCGACCGGGGTGCCTTCGATGTCGACCAAGCCCGCACCGTGCTGCTCGCCGGCATCGCTGCCGGGCTCACCCCGCGCCTGCACGCCAATCAGCTCCAGCACGGCGGCGGCGTCCAGTTGGCCGTCGAGCTCGATGCCGCCTCGGCCGACCACTGCACCTACCTTGACGACGCCGATATCGAGGCCCTCGCCGGCAGCACGACTGTCGCGACCCTGCTCCCCGGGGCAGAGTTCTCGACCCGATCCCCGTACCCGGACGCTCGCCGGCTCCTCGATGCGGGCGCGACGATCGCCCTGGCAACCGACTGCAATCCCGGCTCGAGCTACACCACGAGCATGGCGCTCATGGTCGCGCTCGCAGTTCGCGACATGCGCATGACCCCGGACGAAGCAGTGTGGTCGGCAACGCAGGGCGGAGCAAAGGCCCTGCGGCGCAATGACATCGGACGAATCTTCGTCGGCGCCCGGGCCGACGTCATCAGTCTCAATGCCCCCAGTCACGTCCACCTTGCCTACCGTCCCGGCGTCGATCTCATCGATCGCGTCTGGCAGTCACCCCCCACCCCTAAGGTCGCCGCATGAGCAACGCAGGCAGCATCACTCCGGTCACCATCGGCACGAGCGGCATGACCCTCGACGACGTCATCGCCGTCGCTCGCGGCGGCGCTCAGGTGTCGCTGTCCGATGAGGCCATCGCCGCCATGGCAGCGACTCGCCTGCAGATCGAGGCGCTCGCGAACGCCGTCGAGCCGGTCTACGGGGTCTCGACCGGATTCGGCGCCCTCGCAACGCGGCACATTCCGGCCGAGATGCGAACCCAGCTGCAGCGCTCGCTCATCAGGTCGCACGCGGCCGGCATGGGAGCACCGGTCGAGCGCGAGGTCGTACGCGCCCTCATGCTGCTCCGCCTCAAGACCCTGGCGAGCGGCCGCACGGGGGTGCGCCCGGTCGTGGCCCAGACCATGGCCGCCCTGCTCAACGCCGGCATCACGCCCGTCGTCCGCGAATACGGGTCACTCGGCTGCAGCGGCGATCTTGCGCCGCTCTCGCACTGCGCGCTGGTGCTCATGGGCGAGGGCGAGGCAACCGATCTCGACGGCGTTGCCGCGCCCGTTGACGAGCTCCTTGCCCGGGCCGGCATCAGCCCGATAGAACTCCAGGAGAAGGAGGGTCTGGCCCTCATCAACGGCACTGACGGCATGCTCGGCATGCTCATCATGTCGATTGCCGACCTCGAGCACCTGTGCGACGTCGCCGACATCACCGCGGCCATGAGCGTCGAGGGGCTGCTCGGCACCGACCAGGTCTTCAGGCCCGAGCTGCACCTGCCACTTCGCCCGCACCCCGGGCAGGCGCAGAGCGCGGCGAATATCCTCGCCCACCTCGACGGCTCCGGCATCGTCGCCTCGCATCGCGAGAACGACGATCGAGTGCAGGACGCCTACTCGCTGCGCTGTGCCCCCCAGGTCGCCGGCGCAGTCCGCGACACCGTCGCCCACGCCCGGCTCGTCGCGGGCCGAGAGCTCGCTGCGACCATCGACAATCCGGTCGTGCTCGGCGATGGGGCAGTGTCGAGCAACGGCAACTTCCACGGCGCGCCGGTGGGCTACGTGCTCGACTTCCTCGCGATCGTCTCCGCCGACCTTGGCTCGATGTCGGAGCGCCGATCCGATCGCATGCTCGACCGGCATCGGTCGCACGGGCTTCCCCCGTTCCTGGCCGATGATCCCGGGGTCGACTCGGGCCTGATGATCGCGCAGTACACGCAGGCGGCACTCGTCTCGGAGAACAAGCGCCTCGCAGTGCCGGCCAGCGTCGACTCGATTCCGAGTTCGGCCATGCAGGAGGACCACGTGTCGATGGGCTGGCACGCCGGGCGCAAGCTCAGGACCTCGATCGTCAACCTCACCCGCATCCTCGCCATCGAGCTCGTCACAGCGGCCAGGGCGATCGACCTGCGGGCTCCCCTGACCCCATCGCCCTCATCGGCCAGGGTCATCGAACAGCTTCGCCTCACGGTGCCAGGGCCCGGCCCGGATCGGTTCCTGTCCCCCGAGCTGGCTGCCGCCGAAGTCTTCGTCCAGACCCTGCGCCTGTCCTGATCCGGTAGCCGTGCGTACCGCCGTCGTCCTCTCCCACACCGACATCGCTCACGAGCTCGGACATCTTGAGCCCTGGCTCGTCCGCAACGACTACCGAATCGAACGCATCTACCGCGAGCACGCTCCCGCGCTTCCCTCCGCCGACTTGCTCATCGTCATGGGTTCGCCCACGTCGGTCGCGTCCGGTCACTGCGCACCTGCGGCGCAGGACGAAATCGATGCGGTCGCCGACTGGCTGAGGAACGGCCGGCCCTATCTGGGGCTGTGCTTCGGTGCGCAGGTACTGGCCCGGGCCGGGGGCGGTGAGGTCACCCGAATGCCCTCGACCTACCGCGGGTTCCACGATCTCGCCCTCGAGGGTGTTCAGGGGCCGACCCTGGACGGGCCCTGGCTCGTGTGGCACGACGACTCGATCACCGCGCCCTCCGACGCCGACGTCATCGCCCGGCTCCCGCACGCCGACCTCGCCTTTCGCATCGGCGACGCCTGGGGGCTGCAGCCGCACATCGAGGTAAGCCCTGAATCCTTGCAGCGCATGGCCGTGGCCCTCGGGGCCAGCGCCGATGTTTACGGACCGCTGGTGAGCTCGATGACGGTGTCCGGGGCATCAGCCTCGGGTCGGGTCGATCAGTTTCTAGACGCGGCCTTCGGGGCGAGGGCGTAGGCGACCGCACCAGTAATCAGGGCGACGAGCACGACGGACGGCCAAGGTCCGATGAGCTTTCCCAAGGGGTGCGACACGATGAACGCACCGATGTAGACGACGCCGACGATCACCGTGCGAAGGGGGCCGGCATGACGCACGAGCACGATCGCGCACCAGACCCCACCGACGAGCAGGATGATCCCCCCGGCGAACCGGTTGCCGGTGACCTGGGCTACTCCGAATCCGAGTAGCAGCGATGTTGCAGCCAACACCGCCACTCGCCAACGCATATGCGCAGCCTAGTAACCGGGCGCTGGCCTACAGTCTGAACACAGCCAGCCAACCAGCCGGCCGAAGGGAACACGGTGACCTACGCACTCGATCATGTCGACTGGGCACTGCTCCACGAACTGCAACTCGATGCCCGGTTGTCATTCGCCGAGCTGGCTCGCCGGATCCACATGTCGACACCGGCCGTGGCCGAACGGGTGCGCCGCCTCGAACAGCACGGGGTCATCACCGGCTACCACGCGCAGGTCTCGCTTGAGGCAACCGGCTGGCCGGTCCGCGCGCTCGTCCGCATGGCGTGCCACGGCCCGACATGCCTGCTTCGGGATCCGTCGGTCTACGAGTGGCCCGAGGTCCTCGAGGTGAACAGGGTCACCGGCGCCGAGTGCTGCGTCGTGAAGATTGCCGCGACGTCGATGGCCGCCTTCGAGGACGTGATCGACCGGCTCGCCGCCTACGGCACGCCGTCGAGCATGCTCGTCCTCTCAACCCCGCTCGAGCGCAGCCCGATCGTTCCCCCACACCCCACGCCTAGCTCCGCCGGATAGGACACGGCCCGAGGGGCGAGCCGCTAGAGGATGTCGTCAGCGAGGTCAGTGAGCGTTGAGCGGACGTCCCAGAGCGCAGGGAAGAACTTGCGATCACGCAGGGCACCGATCACCTCGACCGGTGTGCCCTGCGTGCCACGAACGTTGAACCCGATCGTGCGCTCAACGGCCTTGAAGTGCCGGTCGCGCCAGCCCATGAGCGCCTCATCGAGATCGATGAGCATCTCGGCCAGTTGGTAGAGGTCCTCATTGGCCTCAACACCGGTGAACAGCTCCACGAGAGTCAGCCCGGCTGCCTCGAGCCGCGCGAAGAACACCTCGCCGAGTTCGGGGATCAGGGCTCGCATGCCCGCGAATCCCGGCGAGTCGAAGCCCGATCCGTGGCCGAGTGCCTTGCGTACCTGCTGGTAGTCCCACGGGGTCATCTGCTCGAGCATGTCGAGCTGGCTGGTCGTGAAGCCGATGCACATGCGGACCCGGGCGAGCAGCCGCAGTGCCGGCTGAACCCGGCCGTCGCGAAGGTAGGCGAGGCTCTCGCCGATTTCCGCGATGGCGAGCTTGAGCCACAGCTCGGAGGACTGGTGCGTGACCGTGAACAGGAGCTCGTCACGATGGAGCCACTCATCCGGCGCCTTCTGCAGCGCTAGGAGCTCATCGGTCCGGATGTATCGCTCGTAATCGCTGCCCCCGCGCCCCTCGAGTACCTGCTCAGCACCGTGGCTCATGTTCGTCTCCCGATCGTCGTCGTCCGCGAGCCAGAAGTATGACGACTGACGACGACGATCGGAAGGCATAATGAGATGCGGTTTCGTCCAATGAACTTACGATCGTAAGCGATTTCCGTGCGATGCCTTACGGGACGCAATCTCGGTGATGCAGGTCAGGCGGACCTCGCCGCATGCACCTCGGCCTCGCGCACGACCTCCTCGAGCACGGTGAGCGACGCCGTGAGCTTGCCGTTCCAGTGGTCGGCCCGCACGCACCACATCACGGTGTCCTGCGCCTCGAGCACGCCATCACGCACCGACTTCGAGCCGTTCTCGCCCAAGCGATCCATGACCCGCTGCGCTGCGACGACCCACTTCTCCGCAAGTTGCAGGTGCTTGAGCTGCTTGTCTAGGTCGACGACGGCATTGCGAGCGTCAGGAGTGTCAAGCGATATTGCGAGGAGCTCGCGCTGCACGCGTTCGGCCGCGCTGAGCAACTCCACCCTGGTCGCCTCGTGCAGGTGAGAGCGGCGGACATCGACGATGAGCTGCTCGCAATCGGCCTTGGCCTCCGCACGGGCGGCGAAGAATCTGTCGGATTTGCGATGGGGAACTTCCTTGGCCGCGGTTCGCGCGAGACGGGTGGGACCGGAGGACTGCTGGGACATCTTCGCTCCATTCACTCAACCTGATGCAGACGAGCGGAACACTTACCCTTCATTTGTACTCCACTTTCGAGGGCTTTGGGTGGTGGACACGAGATTGGCCCTGGCAGGCCACAAGGTGCCGCGGCGGCGGTTTTCGCCTAGGGTCAGGTGTCATCATCTAAGACCGAGCTGGGGAGCCATCACTGTGAGTTCGTCCGACATTCGAGTCGGCTTGTTGGCCTATGGGGCCATCGGGCATGAGCACAATGAGGCCGTCCAGGCCACCTCCGGCCTGTTGCTGGCCGCCGTCTGCGACACGAACCCCGAGCGCGTGCAGGCTGCCCTGTCGCTTGCACCCGACGCCTCGCCCTTCTCCGACGCAACCGCGATGCTCGACTCGGGTCTCATCGACCTCGTCGTCGTCTCGACTCCGCCGAACAGCCACTACGACTGGGCGAAGGCCGCCCTCCAGCGGGGGATTCACGTCGTCCTCGAGAAGCCGATGGCCCTGACCTCCGACCAGTGCGACGAGCTCATGGCCCTCGCAGCCGATCAGGGCCTGCTCCTGGTCGTCTACCAGAACCGTCGTTTCGACCCCGATTTCGTCACACTCGCGGCGCTCATCGCCTCCGGTGCCATCGGCGACGTCTTCCAGTACGACAGCTTCGTCGGCGGCTACTCCAAGCCGTGCACGTACTGGCATTCGGATGCCGCGGTGTCGGGCGGAGCGATCTTCGACTGGGGCAGTCATTTCCTTGACCAGGTCATGACCGTCATGCCCCAGCCGGTCGCGCACGTGAGCGGCAACAACCACAAGCGCCAGTGGACCCACGTCACGAACGCCGACCACGCGCAGGTCACCGTCACCTTCATCGATGGCACCCAGGCGACCTTCGTCAACTCCGACCTGGCCGCGGCCCGCAAGCCCAAGTTCTACGTCCTCGGCACCACCGGAGCGATCGTGGGCGATTGGGACCCCGCGGGCGAGCCCGCCGTGGCGGATTTGCCCGCCGTCCTCACCCTGCATCGTGAGGACGGGTCATCGGAGCGCATCGTCCTCCAGACGGTCGAGCCCTACTCCTTTCACCGTTCGATCGTGGACTTCCTCGCCAACGGCACCGCGATGCAGGTCACCGCGACCCAATCGCGCGACGTTGTCGCCATCATGCAGGCCGCGGAGGCCTCCGCGCTCAGCAACGGCCTGCCCGTCACGCCGAGCCTGCTGCGCTAGCCGGGCGCTCCTATGGCGGTTCGGTGGGGTTTCCTGGGCGCAGGATGGATAGCCCAGCGGGCAATGGCTCCGGCCATGCACGCGTCGTCCAACGGCGTGCTCCAGTCGGTGGCGAGCCGGGAGGCCGTCCGGTCACGGGCACTTGAACCGATCAGCATCCATGCGAACTACGAGGACCTCCTGACCGACCCCGCCGTCGATGCTGTCTACATCTGCCTGGCCAATGACCAGCACGCCGAGTGGGCCATCAGGTCGCTCGAGGCGGGCAAGCACGTGCTGTGCGAGAAGCCGTTGGCCCTCGACGCCGCGCAGGCCCGCCTGATGGCCGAGGCCGCGCACGGGGCGGACCGGCTCCTCGTCGAGGCAGTCTGGTCCCGCTGGCACCCGCGCTTTCGCAGGCTGGCCGAGTTGGTCCAGTCCGGGGCACTCGGTGCCATTGAGTCGATCGATGCGGCGTTCACGTTTCGCGGGGCCATCGATGGCAACTACCGAAATGACCCCGACCGGGGAGGGGGCGCCCTGCTCGACACCGGCGGATATCAGGTTCATTCATGGGTGGCCCTCACCGGCGGTTCTGCACGCGTGAGCATCGATCAGGCGACCAGCACCCTCGCGCCCAGCGGGGTCGACCTCACGACCGAGGTCGCTGCTGTGCTCGATGGCGCGATTCGCGCCACAGCGCTCAGTTCATTCGAGCTGGACGAGCACCAGTTGCTCTGCGCCCGCGGCACGAACGCCGCAGCCAGCATGGGCACGGGGCCAGCGTTCACTGCGTGGCGCGAGCTCACCTCGCTCGTGGTCGGGCAGCACGAGGAGGTCTTCGCTCCGGTCGATGCGTATCAGGTCATGATCGAGCACGTGGGCGGACGGATTCAGGGCGGCGACGACTGGGTGGTGCCGCTCGACGAATCGATCACAGTGGCGTCGCTGCTCGACGACGTACGAGCCGTGGCCACGACTCGCTGACGGGCCTGGACCCTGACCTACACGAGGTAGATCGACCCATTCGACGAGGTCACGGCGAGCTTCGCGAGCGGGGTCTTCGCTGGCCCGCGGGTGACATCGCCGGTCGTGCCGTCGAATCGAGCGCCGTGGCAGGGGCACGAGAACTCGTTGCTCGCCTGGTCGTAGCCGACAGTGCAGCCCTGGTGGGTGCAGACTCCGCTGTAGGCCAGGTACGTGCCTGCCGCTGGCTGCAGCAGGAACGATGGCTCGTCATTGCTCGGGTTGGTGAACGCGAATACCCCGCCCACTGGCACCGATGCGGCGTCGGCGATCTT
>WLND01000046.1 GCA_009726075.1 Actinomycetota bacterium | reverse complement strand
TCGCTCCCTGGCTCGTGCTGGGCCAGCCAGGCCCGCGCGTCTGAGAGGTGGTACGGCGTCGGAATTGTCGTGAATCGGATGATCTCAGGGTCCTGGCACGCCTCGGTGATGTCGGCGGCATCGCCGGCTGACGGCATCCGCAGGAGCACCGAGCCGTCGCTGAGGACCGGCGGGCTTGAGCCTGGGTCTGCACTCGGGCTGGGTGCGCGCATGAGTGCAGTGTCGCAGCCCGTCGAGGAAATACGCATCTCCCGGTTACGATGGGGCGCTGCGTCGTCAGTCCGGCTCCTTCACGGGTGACATGCGCTCAAGACCCGCCTCACCGAGTACCTGCCCGACCCGACTACCTGCCCCGAACCGAAAGGTCGCCCACCGTGGGACTGCTCGACAAGATCCTCCGCGCCGGAGAAGGCAAGACCCTGCGCCGGCTCGACGCCATCGCGACCGCAGTCAACGCCATCGAAGAGGACTTCGTCTCCCTGACCGATGCCGAACTGCGCGCGCTCACGCAGGAGTACAAGGATCGGTATCAGGCGGGGGAGTCGCTTGACGACCTGCTGCCGGAGGCCTTCGCAACGGTTCGCGAGGCGGCACGGCGCACCCTGGGCCAGCGCCATTACGACGTGCAGATCATGGGCGGTGCAGCGCTCCACATGGGCAACATCGCCGAGATGCGCACCGGTGAGGGCAAGACCCTCGTCGCGACCCTCCCGTCGTACCTCAATGCGCTCTCCGGCAAGGGCGTCCATGTCGTCACGGTCAATGACTACCTCGCGGAGCGCGACTCCGAGTGGATGGGCCGAATCCATCGGTTCCTTGGCCTTGAGGTCGGCGTGATCCTTTCGAACATGACGCCACCGGAGCGTCGCGTCGCCTACGACGCCGACATCACGTACGGCACGAACAACGAGTTCGGATTCGACTACCTCCGCGACAACATGGCGTGGTCGAGTGAGGAGCTCGTGCAGCGAGGGCACAACTTCGCGGTCGTCGACGAGGTCGACTCCATCCTCATCGACGAGGCCCGCACCCCGCTCATCATCAGCGGCCCGGCAGACCAGGCCACCAGCTGGTACGCGGAGTTCGCGCGCATCGTCAGCATCCTCAAGCGCGACACCGACTACGAGGTCGACGAGAAGAAGAAGACCGTCGGAGTCCTGGAGTCCGCGATCGACAAGGTCGAGGACCAGATCGGCATCGACAACCTCTACGACACGGTGAACACGCCCCTCGTCGGTTTCCTGAACAACGCGATCCGCGCCAAGGAGCTCTTCAAGAAGGATCGCGACTACGTCGTCATCAACGGCGAGGTCCTCATCGTCGATGAGCACACCGGACGAATCCTCGCCGGCCGCCGTTACAACGAGGGCCTTCACCAGTCGATCGAGGCGAAGGAGGGCGTCGAGATCAAGGCGGAGAATCAGACCCTCGCCACGGTCACGCTGCAGAACTTCTTCCGCCTCTACTCCCGCCTGGGCGGCATGACCGGCACGGCCATGACCGAGGCGTCCGAGTTCTCGCAGATCTACAACCTCGGCGTCGTGCCGATCCCGACGAACCGCCCGATGGTGCGCGTCGACAATGCCGACCTCGTGTATCGCACCGAGAATGCCAAGTACGACGCCGTGCTCACCGACATCGTCGAACGGCACGAGCATGGCCAGCCGATCCTGGTGGGCACCACCAGCGTCGAGAAGTCAGAGCACCTGAGCAAGCTGCTCAAGCAAAACGGCGTGCCGCACGAGGTGCTCAACGCCAAGCACAACGACCGCGAGGCGGCCATCGTGGCCCAGGCGGGTCGCCGCGGGGCCGTGACCGTCGCAACCAACATGGCGGGCCGCGGAACCGACATCATGCTCGGCGGCAACCCTGAGTTCATGGCGGCTGCCGCCCTCACTCAGCAGGGGCTGTCGCCGATCGAGGATCCCGAGGCCTACGAGGCCGCCTGGGGCCCGGCGATCGAGTCGGCCAAGGCCTCCGTTCAGGCCGAGCACGACGATGTGGTGAGTCTTGGTGGCCTGTACGTGCTCGCCACCGAGCGCCACGAGTCACGGCGCATCGACAACCAGTTGCGCGGCCGGTCCGGTCGGCAGGGTGACCCGGGCGCGACCCAGTTCTACCTCTCGCTCCAGGACGACCTCATGCGGCTGTTCAAGGCCGACATGGTCGATGCCTTCCTGCGCCGGTTCAACGTGCCGGATGACGTGCCGATCGAGGCCAAGATGGTCTCGAACGCCATCCGCTCGGCCCAGTCGCAGGTCGAGGCGCAGAACTTCGAGATCCGCAAGGACGTCCTGAAGTACGACGACGTGCTGAACCGCCAGCGCCTGGTCATCTACGACGAGCGCCGCCGGGTGCTCAAGGGCGAGGACATCGAGGATCAGGTGCGCGAGTTCCTCGACGAGACGGTCGAGAGCTACGTGCGGGCCGCGACGAGCGACGGCTACCCGGAGGACTGGGACCTCGACAAGCTCTGGACGGCACTCAAGCAGCTCTACCCCGTCGACGTCACGGTCACCGAGCTCGAGGAGGCCTCGGGTGGCGATCGTGCCGGTCTGAGCTCTGAGTTCCTCGTTGCCGAGCTGAAGGAGGATGTCCAGCACGCGTACGACGTCCGCGAAGAGACCCTGGGCGAGACCGTGACCCGCGAACTCGAGCGACGGGTCATCTTGTCGGTGCTCGACCGAAAGTGGCGCGAGCATCTCTACGAAATGGACTACCTGCGCGATGGCATCGGCCTGCGTGCAATGGCGCAGCGCGACCCACTCATCGAATACCAGCGTGAGGGCTACGACCTGTTCGCGGCGATGATGGACTCGATCAAGGAAGAGACCGTCGGCTACCTGTTCAACGTCGAGGTCCAGGTCGAGCCCCCCGTTTCCGAGGCGGCGGAGGAGGCGCTCGGCGCTCTCGTCGATGCCACCGGTGCCACGGCCCTGGCCAACCTCGCAGCAGCAGCGAAGTCCCCCGCGAAGCCAGCACCGGCAGTCGTGGCTGAACCGGCGCCGGCGATCCTCGCCAAGGGGCTTGCGCCGTCACGGCCAGCGCATCTTGAGTACTCAGCGCCGGACGAGACCGGCGGTGTCACCCGCGGCGAGATGGAGCTCGAAGGCGGCGGCATCGTCGACGTCGATCCTGATGCCAGCCGGGCAGAGCGACGCCGTGCCGAGCGCGCAAACCGCAGGGCGGACAAGGGCTAGACGCCCAAGGGTCGAAAGCACCGCGAGCATGGCACGTGCTCGAACGACCCTCCCGCCATCTCGCCCAGATTCCGGGCCAGTTGAACGAAAGCGACCCCGTGGGGGTCCCTTTCATGCATCTGGCCCGGAATGCGGGCGAGATGGCGGGGTGGGGACGCAGTGCTGGGCTTGGCCTCGACAGCTGAACCTGCCGGGATTTGTCAGCCCAGGCTGAAGGCGGTCATGAGCCAGCGCTCGGCCACGAATTCAAATCGCATGGCCACGGCTCGACCCCGGCCCGATCCGACGAGGACGGCCGACGTCTCGACGATGCCCGGCGAAACCGGGCAGATGCGAATGGCGCGCACCTGCTGGATGCCACGGGTTGCGGAAACCGTCGGGCGTGCGGCGCGGGTGCTCGGGTGGTGTGCGAACGCGGCGCCTCGAGCAGCGAGCTTCTGCAATTGCCGACGCTCGACCCATCGCGTGAGCTGACCGGCAGGTCGATCGCCCGAGCCCACCTCTGCGACCGCTCGAGCCATGCGAGCAACCCATGAGGCCGCGGGGACCTCGGCGGCGGGATCCCCTGGCGCGGGTTCGTCGATCTTGCCGACGAGGCGCAGGTGGCGCGGGGCAGGCGGCACGGCGGGGATGCCAGGCGCGACCTCCCAGGTGAGCGGCAAGGCCATCTGGTCTGCGCACGGCCCAGGACTCGCGGCGTGGAGCCGGTGGTCAAGGGCACTGTCGTACTCGGACAGGTGGCCGTATGGAGTGGCGTGGGGAAGGACGGGTGCGGGTGCAGTGAGGGACACGGCGTGCTCCTTGGAGTACGACCGCGGTCGGGGGGTCGCGGTAGTGAGTGAATAGATGTGTTTGCGTGCGTTTGCTTGCGAGTGCTTTTCTACGTGAGGTGTCGGGACGCTGTCAAGGAGGTCTGTGGATAGGTGGCTTTCTGTGGATAACATCTGAGCGTTTCGTTGGGTCACCCAAGCGGTATGGACGTATTGCCGGTGAGATATACCTTCGGGGAATGTGACCTGCGCCACCCATGTGACGAAAGGCTGATCGTGGACCCAAGGCCCAATCCCGATGAGCTGCTGGCCGAGGCCGCTGCGAGCGTCCAATCGGAGAGCGATGCCGATGTCCTCGCCGAGGCAGCTGAGATTCTCACCGCCGACCGGGTCGGCCTGCGCATTGCGGGTCGCCTTCGCGAAGCCAGGGGCCCCGTGACGCTCGCGCTTCGCAGCGGGTGCGTGGTCGATGGCGTGGTGAGTGATGCTGGAGACGACATCGCGGTGCTGTCGGACCCGTTCGGAAACGACCACTGTGTGTCACTGCTGGCCGTCTTGTGGGCGAGAGGACTACCTGCGGGGTTGAGCGACGCGACAATTGTTGTTGCCTCGCATCAGGAAACCCGTCGACACAGGGTCGGCATCGTGACATGGGGGAGGTTCTTGCGAGCAGAGCCTGGTGTGCCGATTCAGGTGGTGCTCATCGACGGAACCGTCCTGCACGGGTCACCTGCCCTCGTCGGCCTGGACCACCTCGATCTGCTCACGGCCCTCGATGGAGTGGTCACGTGCGCGCTTGCATCGGTTACGAGGGCGGTGCGTCCGAGCCGAACGGATGAGACTGAACGAACTCCTTGGTCTGGGCATACATCCGCGTGATGTAGTTCTCGAGTTCGGCCCCCTCGACCCGCCACTGACCCCGCCCGCCCACCTTGATCGCGGGAAGGTCACCGCCGCGGACGAGGGCGTACGCCTGGGCTGCGGAGATGTTCAACGTCTCCGCGACGTCCGCAAGGGTGAGGAATCGGGGTGTCACGTGCTGATCGTGCCAAATGCGGCCGCGGATGAAGGGTTCGACCCCCGGCCTGTGGATAACTTTCGCGGGGAATCGTCCAAATGAGGAATCCTGTTGGCCCGGCCGCGAACGAGCCGGAAGCCGAGGCGACCAACAGATCCGGGAGAACCCATGAAGACTCACATCCGAGCCCGCTCGGTCCAGCCCGACGGGCGGACCCTCGAGGCGAACGCGCCTGCAGCCCAACGCATGCGCAGATTTCGCTGGCGAGATCTGAGGCTGTGGCTGGGGTTGGCATTCATGCTCGTCGCAATGGTCTTCGGGGCCAGCCTGATGTCGGGATCGCAGGACACGACGATGGTCTGGCGCGCGAGCCGTGATCTCGCTCCGGGGGCCCTGCCGGCCGTCGAGCCCGTGGCCGTCTCCCTTGGCTCGGCCGCGGCCAGCTATGCATCGGCGCAGCAGCCGCTGGAAGGCCGCATGATCCTGCCGGTGAGCGCTGGGTCGCTCGTACCGATGTCGGCGGTATCGAGCCAGAGCGCCGGTGCATTTCGTCGCATGACCGTGCCGGTCGACCCCTTGCACGCTCCGGTCGACCTATCGGCGGGGGATCGGGTCGATGTCTGGGCCACCGAGAGCGATGGCGGCCAGACCTCATCCGCACCGCCGGTGCTCGTGCTGCCCAAGGTGCTCGTCGTGTCGGCGGACCGCGAGTCCGTAGGAGTCGGCGGCGAGATCGCGGTCGTCATCGAGGTGCCGCTGGCCGACGTGACGGCGGTCGTCGCGGCCATTCGGTCGGGGGTCGTCGACCTCGCTTCGGTGCCGTTGACCGACCTCGCCGATGGGGGATCGGAATGATCCGGTTGATCCTCGCCGCTCCGGAGTTGTCGGACGAGGCCGACCTCGTCGCTGCCGGCCCACTTCACGGTGTCGCAGTGTCGCGGCGCTCCCTGGACGCCGCGGACCTTCTCGCGGCCGCGGCTGCCGACACCGGAGTCGCGGTCGTGGTCAGCGCAGGGGTGCCTCGGCTCAGCGGAGATCTCATCGGCCGCGTGATGGCAGATGACCGGGCCGTCGTCGGGCTCGCAGTCTGCGACGATGACGAGCGACGACTGCGCGCATGGGGCCTTCAGGTTGTGGTCAGGCATGGGGGCGATGGGGTTGCCACGATGGCCGCAGTCGCTGATGAGCTGCGCATCCGCGAGTCGCCGCGCGAACGGGCGGGCGCGGGCGGCAGGCGGACTGACGTTGACCCTGATGAGGTTGACGAGGGTGCTCGCGATGCCCAGCCGACGGCCGGCCGGCTGATCTGCGTGTGGGGTCCGACGGGGGCGCCTGGGCGAACGACCACGGCGCTCGCGCTCGCAGAGGCCCTCGCCTCCCGGGGATTGAGGACCTGCGTCATCGATGGCGACACGTACGCGCCAGGCATGGTGGCGCAACTCGGCCTCGAGGTTGATTCGAGCGGCCTTGTCGTGGCCTGCCGCCAGGCCGATAACGGCACCCTCAATGCCCGGACGCTCATGGCCGCGACACGGCTTCTCGCCGATCGCCTGTTCATCCTCGGTGGCCTTCCCCGGGCCGATCGTTGGCCTGACCTTCGCGAATCCGCACTGCGCGGCCTCTGGCGAACGGCCCGTGACACGTTCGACGCCGTGGTCGTCGATGTCGGCCCGCACGTCGAGCAGGAGGGCCTGGTCGCCCACCACGGTGGCAGCACGCTGCTGGCGTCCCGCAGAAACGCCGTGGCCGTGACCGCCATCGAGGAAGCCGACCAGATCGTGGTGGCGACCCGCGCATCGACGCTCGGCCTCGTGCGCCTCCTCAATGAGCTGCCGGTCGTCACGTCGATGAATGAGGGCGCGTCGGTAATCGTTGCGGTCACCGGCGCCCCGAACCGTCACACGTCAGCGGCGGCAACCGAGCGGCTCCTGCGTCAGGCCGGGGTGAGGATGCCGGTCGCCCGGCTCGCTCGCGACCCGGGCGGTCTTGAGGAGTCGATCCGTCGGGGAGCGACGGCCTTTGAGTCTGCATCGAGGAGGGAACGTCGGGCAGTCGGCGAGCTCGCAGCCCTCGTCGCGCCGGAGGGCGGCCAGGTGGGCGTGCGGATGGGCGTGCGGGCGGGCGTGCGGGCGGGCGGGCCGAGGGGCCTGCGGCGGAGGGCGGACGGCCTTCGCGCCTGACCTTCGACCCTGTTCGGGGTACCGTTGACAATGAGCCGGGGCATGATGTCCCGTAGGGCTGGGGATCTCAAGGGAGGTGGACGATGACTGAGCGCGTGAGCGCACTCGACGCATCGTTCCTCTACATGGACGAGCCCACGACCCCGATGCACGTCGGCAGTGTTGCGGTATTCCAAACCCCGCCCGGGGGCTTCGACCACTCAAGGCTCGTCGAGCTCATCCGCCAGCGACTGGCGTTCGTGCCGAGGTACCGGATGCGCATTCGGCAGGTGCCCTTCGGGATTGCCCGGCCGGTCTGGGTCGATGACGAGCATTTCGACATTACGTACCATGTGCGGCGCTCGGCCCTGCCCAAGCCAGGCTCGACCGATCAGCTCAATGAGCTCGTCGGGCGACTCATGGGGCGCCCCCTCGACAAGGGCCGTCCGCTCTGGGAGATGTACCTCATCGAGGGGCTGTCCGATGGCCGTTTCGCCCTTGTTACCAAAACGCACCAGGCACTTGTCGATGGGTTGACCGCCATCGACATCACGCAAGTCATCATGGATCCCTCGCCGGATGCGCAGATGACGACGAGCGACAAGTGGTCGCCGCGGCCCGAGCCCACCGGCGTCGAACTCGTGGCATCGGCGTTGACCGAGTCGCTGGTGCACCCCGCCGTCGCGATCGACGCGGTCAGGACGGGTGCCTCGCAGGTGGCATCGCTGGCAGGTTCGATCGGTGGCAAGGCGATCGAAATCGCCATGTCTGCGGTCTCGATTGCCACGCCGGCGGCCACCACGCCCCTGAACGTGACGATCGGGGAGCAGCGGCGGTTTGCGACGGCGGATTTCTCCCTCGAGGACTTCAAGGAGATCCACCGGGCCGTCGAGTGCTCGGTGAACGACGTCATGCTCGGCGCTCTCACCGGGGCCCTGCGCATCTGGCTCACCGGCCGGGGCACGCCCATTTCGAGCCGCTCGCAGCTGCGGGCTGTGGTGCCGTTCAGCACCGCCGACGCGACATCGCCGGTCTCGGCATTCCTCGTCGATCTGCCGACCGGCGAGCCCGACCCGATCGTGCGGCTTCGACGCATCAGCTACGAGACCTCGCAGCTCAAGGACGTGGCGCAGTTGCTCGGCGCCGAATCGATCATCAACGTGGCCGGGTTC
>WLND01000045.1 GCA_009726075.1 Actinomycetota bacterium | reverse complement strand
TCGGTCACGTACCTGAGGCAGGTCACGACGACGAACCCGAAGCACCTGGCCCTCTACTCCTTCACCGTGACACCGATCAACGCGGTCGGGGAAGGGGCCTCAGGCTCCACGCAGGTCACGGCCCCCCGCAAATGAAGGGGCGGACTACGGCGCGCGCGAATCGAATCCCGACCCGGCGATGCGATGCGATGTGATGCACTGGTCGTATCGAAGGGTCGCCGAGATCGCCGGGACATCCATCAACACCACCCCATTGAATTCCATGGGCGGATCCAGCACCACGGCCGCCGAGGCCGCCCGGACGATCCCCGACCCGCCCAGGCCTCGATCACGTCGGCGACCGGTTGCATACCGGTTGAAGGGCTCCTCGGAGCCGCGTGCGCCGGCGGGCAGTCGGGGCCCACTGCGCTCCGAAGGGTGTCCGGTACGGCGCGGACGCGCATGAGCTGAGACGACAGCGGTTCCCCTCTCCCCTTAGGATCTCCAGGTCTAGGCGGACCGATCCCGGAGGAAACAATGCTGACACTCGCCACGACGCAGGTATGGGTCCGCGACCAGGACGAGGCCGTCGCCTTCTGGATCGACAAGGTCGGGTTCGAGGTCAAGGAGGACGTCACCGTCCCCGAGCTCGGCAACTTCAGATGGGTCACAGTCGGCCCCAGGGACCAAGCCGGCACCGACATCGTCCTCATGGCGATCCCCGGCCAGCCCGTCTTGGACGACGCCACTGGCTCCCAACTTCATGACCTCATGACGAAGGGCTTTGCCACTGCACTGTTCTTCACCACCGACGACGTCCGAGCCGCCTACGACCACTTGGTCGCCGCCGGCGTGGAAACCATGGGTGAGCCGGTGGAGCAGGTCTACGGGGTCGACTTCGGCTTCCGCGATCCCTCAGGAAACCACTACCGCATAACCTCCCGCCGCGCCGTGTGGCCCTGAATCGGAGTCGGCTCGTTTCTCCGGCTTCGAGGGCGACCCCAATGTCTCCGGGCAGGTCTGCATCTCGTCCGTCCTCACCACGGACGTCTGCCATAATCGCGCGATGCGCATGTTCGGTGTCCCTGTTGTATGTGTCGTCATCGCCGCTAGCAGCCTGACCCTCGCTGAGCCCGCAGCCGCCGTCGAGCTGACGTGCCTGGGCAAGACCGCGACCGTCGCGCAGCACCGCGGAACGATAACCGGGACTCCCGGTGATGACGTGATCGTGCTCACCGGACGTGGCAGGGTCATGGCCGGCGAGGGCAACGACCTCGTCTGCGGTTCACCAGGAGCCGACGTGATCTTCGGGGGGCCCGGCAACGACGTCGTCCTCGCGGGCGAGGGCAACGACAGCGTTTCGGGCGGCGCCGGTATCGATCAGCTGCACGGCGAAACCGGTGATGACTTCCTCGCAGGTGGCCCCGGTGCAGACCAGATCTTCGGCGCCATGGGCACCGACAAGGTGGTCGGCGGCCCCGGCCCGGACACTGTCTCGCAAGACGGCACGGTAGTGACCATCAGCGCGAGCTCCGACGCCATCCAGATGATGCGCCAGGTGGGCTTCAATTTCGCCGTTGCCGCAGGCTCGCGAGCAGGTGCCCAAGTCGTTTGGGCGAGTGCTAGCCCAATGCAGTCGATGGTGTTCGTTCTCGGACCGGACCTGGCCGCCTTCGTAGCCGGCCCGAGTCAGACGCGAATTGCGCCCAACGGATTGGCCCCCGTGAACCTGGGGCAGTCGGTCGTCCTTGGCGTCGACAACACGCTCTCCACGACTGGTTCAGGCACCGACGGCGCCGTGAACCTGGTGAACAACAGCACAGCGGTAGCCCTCATGGGTCTGTTCAGTGGCGTCAACGTCAATGGGTCTACGAGCATCGGCGCCGTCGGTGCCAGCCAGCTGGCGCCGGGCACGAGGCGTGCCATGAACGCGCCGACGAGCGCGGTGCTGTTCACCTCCGGGCGCCGCACGAACGACTTCATCGACTCGCTGCCGGCACAGGCGGTCGACATCGACCTCACCTCCGGGCGCACGGCCTCCTTCGTCTACGACGGAGGAGGTTTCAGGCGCTCGTAGGCTGCATCGATCGATAACTGGCCAACTCACAGGGGTCCCCATGTTTGAGTCAACGCGAGCACGTCTGCTCCTCCTCGGCATTGGCTTCGCGGCAAGCAGTTTTGCGGCGGCGGTCATGAACCTCGCCTACAGCTATCTCACCTACCAGATCACCGGTAGGGCGAGCATCGCCGTCGTGGCAAGCGCCTGCCTCGTCCTTCCCTTGGCCGTTCTGGTGAAAGCGACCGGCGCAGTCCTCCGACGTCGGAGCGCAAAGGCCGTTCTCGTCACGACGATCATCGTCACGATCGCTTCCTATCTCGCGGGGACGATCGCGATCATGGCCGGAGACATCTCCGTGCCATTCCTGCTGCTCATGGCCCTCGTCGCAGGGGTCGGGCAAGCCTTCATCTACCCCGCCTGGATGGTGTTCGTGACCCAGACGGCGCCACGCGATCGCATGGAGGAGGTCAATGCGGGGCTCAGCTCTTGGTGGGCGGTCGGCGCGGTACTCGGAGTTCTCTCCGGAGGACTCATCCAGGGCCATCTCGGGCCGGCATGGCTGTTCATCGTGTCGTCGGTCGCGATGATCCCCATGGTGCTTTCACTGGCCGTCATACGTTCGGCTCCGAACTCGGGCGGCGACGTCGTATCCCCCGAAGCCGAGCCCGCGAAACTCGATGCTCCTTCCCTCAAGGAGACGCTCGCCTACGTCCGAAGGACGCCAATCCTGTGGGCCGGCCTGGCCATGCTGGTCGTCACCGAACTCGTCGGGTACTCACTCCTCAGCGTCATGCCCGCCCTGGCGAACGAGGTCGACCCGACCCCGGAGACCTACGCACTCCTCATGGCCTCCTTCTACCTCGGCCTGTTCTTCGTCGACATCTGGATGCATCGAATCCACCGAAGGCGCTCGACTCGATCCCTCATCGTGATCGCCCTCGTGATCCTCTTCGCCCTGCTGGCGATCTCCCCTCTCCTGGGCCTGCTGCCGGACGGGACCGTGAAGCTCGTCATGTTCATGGTGGTCCTGTCCCCGATCGGTCTCATGATCGTGGTGGTCGAGACGTTCTACGAGTCGGCCCAGCAGGTCGGAGGGACGGACGATGGCAACGTGCCCTACGTTCTGGCGCTCTTCAGCGCTGTCGGGGCCGTGGTGGGAACGATCGGCGGATTTGCCTTGGCGGCGGTCATCGACCTCAGCAACGTGTTCTACGCCCTGCTGCTCGCTGGGCTCATCTGGGGAGCGTTTCTCTATTACGTTCATCGGGCGAGGCATCTTGACAGCGTGAACGCCGTCTCCGTCGAATAGGGTCCGCAGTGCTTGGTTCCGGTGGCTGAGCCTGGACGGCTCAGTCCGGGACCTCCATGTGAACGGCGACTACGTAGCGCCCCTCGCGAGTCGACGTGTCGACACTGCCGTTGAACGCGGCCGCTCGTGCCCTGACGACGCGAAGACCCACGCCCTCGGGCCCATTCGCCGCCGTGAGGTCGCCGCTGTTCGTGACGATGACGTCAACGAGGCGCTTGCGTCCCGTCAATCGGGTGGTGATCGCCACGTCGATGTCCTTTGCCTGCCCGTGCCGGATCGCATTCGCGATGCACTCCTCGACGATTCGGTAGATCGCAAGTCGAAGGAATGCGCGGGAGTCGCCCGTGCTCGCGTGATCGAAGACCTCGAACTCGGCGTCGATCGCGACGCTGACATCGCACAGGCCCTCACTGGATGCGGCCAGTTGGGTCAAGGCCTCGTGCAGGCTGGTGTCGAGGCCCGAGGCCACCATCACGTGCGCGAGACGCCGGATCTCCAATTGGTGCAGTCGTTGGAGGCCCGCCGCCACCTTGAGTACGCCATCGGCCTCAACGCCCGGGGGCAGTTCTCGGGCAATGTCCAGCAGCCGAACTCGGGCAACGACCAATTCAGACGTCACCGTGCCGTGCAGGTGATCAAACACTCGACCGCGAAGGGACTCGTGATCATCCTGCAGGGCCCGCCGCGCCTCATCGAGGAGGATCGTCTGGGTGTTCGCGAGCCGTTCTCGCTGGGCCACGAGGAGGAGGACGGCGACGAGAACTCCCACGATGAGCAGGGAACTCGATGCCTCCGCGAACCGGAGCTGTGGCTCAATTCGCGTGCGGTTGGGATCCAGCGCGATCTGCGCCGCCTGGCGAGCGGCCGCGCTCGCGAGAGTGGTGATGAAGGCCATCGCCAGAACGCCCGGAATGCGCGAAGAATCGATCCCGCGGGCATGGGTGAGGGCGTACAGCACGGCGATGCCACAGACGACACCGACCAGGTTCGCGGCCTCCCGAACCACGAGCACGGACCAGAAGTTCATCCCCCGAACCGTCGAGTCGTAGAGCGCCGCCGTGATGGGGGTGAAGACGGCCAGAATGATGAGCACCGCTGATCCGATCAAGAATTGCGCCCGACGCGGGCCTCGACCTGACCGGACGATCCCGCGAAGCGCACGCTTAGGGGTTTCCCGCGTTGACACGATCCCTGCTGGCACTGAGGGTTCCGCCGGTGGATAGTTGGTCTTCACATTGGCGCCCGTCTGGGTTTCGGCTGTTTCTGGGACTCGTATGAAAGGGTAGACCGTGAATGTTGCAGCGACGGACACTCCGCCGACCATCGGTGTGGCCATCGTGGAGGATTCATCGATGCTGCGTGAGCTCATCGGCGACGCGGTCGCCGAAGTCCCGGAAATGCGCCTTGTCGGGAGCGCGGCGAACTGCCACGAGGCCACGGAGCTCATCGACTGGTCGAAGGTCTCCTTCGCGACGCTGGACCTCCACCTGCCCGACGGCCTCGGCATCGACCTCGGACGCTGGCTTCGCGAGCGGTACCCGATGCTGCGGATCGCGATCCTGTCCGATCACCGTCGACGCTCCCTGCTGGCCGGGCTGACCGCCACCGAACTGCCGTTCTGGTCGTACATCCTGAAGGCGAGCATCAACGGCCGGCAGCACCTGGCAGAACTGCTGAGCAGCGCGGCACACAGCTCGTATATCGACCCGCAGATCGACATCGCCGGCAGTCGCTCCGAGGAGGCAATCAACGGCCTCTCGGATCAGCAGCGCAAGATCCTGGGTCTCGTGGCGAGGGGTCTGTCCAACGGCACGATCGCCAGGCAACTATTCCTCTCCGAGAAGTCCGTCGAATACAACCTGACCCAGACCTACGTCGCCCTGGGCCTCGCCGGCGACTCCGGCGCGAACCAGCGGGTGACCGCCGCAGTGCTGTACCTCCACCGTTACGCACCCGACACCCACGTCTAGGAGTCAACGTGCGCATGTCACTCGATCCCAAAGCCCTGCCGGTGCTCGCCCCCCACTGCCGGGTCATCACCCTGCCGCCGGACGAGATCCTCATCGTCAGCGACGTCGACGAACTGCGGTTGACCGGTCCGCTCTTCTGCGACCTCTCTCGACATCTTGCCGGCCTCTTGACGGTGCCTGAGATCACGGCGCGCATGGTTGCCGATGGCACGGCATCCCTCGAGGAAGTGCCGGCGGCTGTCGACATTCTTTGGGACCGCGGCTACGTCGTGGATGCACGCGAGCACCGCGGGCCCGAGGCGTGGTACCGACTCTGGTGGGGAGGCTCCTCGGGGCAGGCACATGCGCGGGTGCAGGTGATCAGCGTCGGAGAAACCCCCAGCGCCATCATCGAGAGGTCGCTTGCCGAGCACGGCCTCGCCGTCGCCACCGACACGCCAGATGTCATCGTGCTTGTTGTCGACGACTACCTCAACCCGGACATCGACGTGGTGACGTCACAGGCGAGGGTGCCGGTCCTGCTCGCGATGGCGGCCGGTGTCCGCCCCACGGTCGGGCCGTGGTTGGGCGGGCCCGGTCCCTGCCACACCTGCCTCGCGGTGCGACTGCGATTCAACCGGCAGGTGGAGTCGCAGTCGCTGACCGAGGGCGATCGCATGGGGCCGGTGGCGCGAGGCTGGACTCCGACCACCGCGGCGCACACCGCAGCCGAAATCGCCCTCGCGGTGGAGCGCAGGGCTCTCGGTCGGCCGAACGTCCATGAGCACGCTGACCCGTCTGTGTCGCATATGGTCGCGATCGACCATCTCACCGGTGACCGCTCAATTCACCATGTCGTGCGTCGCCCTCAGTGCCCGGAATGCGGGTCGGCATCAACCGTGGACAGCGACCGTTACCGCATCGTCCTGACGTCTGGCGTTCTCGATGCGAAGGATGACGGCTCCTACCGTCGGCTGACCCCGCAGCAGACGATCGACACCTACGGTCACCACGTGAGCTCGCGCACCGGTGTGGTCGAGCGCCTGATGCGGACGAGCCCAGAAGGGAGCGTGGTGCACGTCGTGGAGTCGGGTATCAACCTCGCGACGACGCAGAAGGGCGCCCAGTCCGGTGGCTTCCGCCAGAGCGCCGGTGGCAAGGGCACCACGGCCGAGCAAGCGCGAGCCGGTGCACTTGCGGAGGCCATCGAGCGGTTCTCGGCAACGTATACGGGCGATGAGCCCACGATCGTCTCGTCGCTCGAGGCGCTTGGCGACGAGGCGATCGACCCGCGAGCACTCACCCTGTTCAGCGAGCAGCAGTACGCGACGCGGGACGCCTGGAATGCCACGCACAAGGCGATGCACGGTGTCCCCAAGGAGTTTGACCCGTCCATGCAGATGGAGTGGAGCCCCACCTGGTCCCTGAGTCAGCAACGACGGCTGTGGCTCCCGACCCCCTTCGCGTACTACATGTACGCAGGGCAGCACCCCCGCAACGGCTGCATGTCGGATTCGAATGGCAATGCGGCCGGGACGTCCATGGAGGACGCGATCCTGCAGGGCTTCTTCGAGCTCGTGGAGCGCGACGCTGTCGCGACGTGGTGGTACAACCGCATTCCCCGGCCCGGTGTCGACCTCGACGCCTACGGCGCTGCGTTCGGCGAGCCGTACTTCGATGCAATCCGCTCGCACTACTCGACCGAGCTCGACCGGGATGTCTGGGCGCTGGACATCACCAGCGACCTCGGGGTTCCCGCATTCGCCGCCCTCTCCCGGGCGCGCACGGGCCGACCGCGCGTACTTCTGGGCTTCGGGGCGCACCGAGACCCGCGCGGTGCGCTTCTACGCGCCCTGACGGAGATGAACCAGATGCTCGGCATGATCCCCTCCCTGGAGAACGATCACGCGGGCGAGCCAGCGACCCCTCGTGAGCCCGAGCGACTGTGGTGGCAGCTCGACTCCCTGTCCGATCACCCGCACCTGCTTCCGGCGGGGCCGGACTCCACCCCTGACCTGCACGCACACGACTGGACCCTCGACGGCAAGGCGAATGTGGAGCGAGCCATCGGCCTGATCGAGGCCAAGGGCATGCAGATGCACGTCCTCAACTGCACTCATCCGGATATCGGCATGCCGGTCGTGAAGGTGATGGTTCCGGGCATGCGGTTCTTCTGGCCGAGGCTGGCGCCCGGCCGCCTCTACGATGTGCCGGTCCAGCTCGGGTGGCGTGAACGTCCGCTGACGGAGGACGAACTCAACCCGACACCCATCTTCTGGTAGGCGGCTGTTGGTGGAGTCTGCCCGCGGCTATTCGGCCGTGACGGCCCCGTTGGCCAGGAGCCGCTCGATCATCGGCGTGATGTCGCTGAGGCACGTGTCGTCTTCGATGCCGAACTCCGCGCACAGCGCCTCGACGAGCACACCGAGATTCGTGGCGCTCGCCATTCGCTGCCAGACCACGGCCCCCATGTGATCGAGGCTGACGAGGCGTCCCGTCGAAGTGGCGAGCACCAGATCGTCGCTCATCCACGTGCTGGCAATCAGGGGGTCCTTCGTGAGGACAGTGTCGCGACGCAGGACTGGGCGCCGGCGATCGTCGTCGGTCGCAGCGAACGACGTTGATCCGGACGATGGAGTCACGAGCGACCGAAGCGCGTAGGCACGGGCCGCGTCGCCCCCGTCATGGGAAAGGTATCCGAACTCAGCCATCAGCGTTCCATGGCTTCGCTCGATCCGCGCCACCTGATCTGCGCTGAGCTCGTCGCGCCAGCCGCCTGCTCTCCCCGACCGAAAGAAGGGCGTACGGGCCACGAGCGACCGCTCGGTGAAGCCGGCATCGCGCTCACGGGTCTGCAGCCGTTCGAATGTCGTCACCTCCACCGCGCGTGACACCTGGTCCTCGGACACGGCGAGCCCCGCGAAGGTCAGGGCTCGATGGAACATCGCCACTGGCTCGGCCAGCAGGTCTTCGTAGCGGAACGTGGCCACCGGAAAGGCGGCCTGCCTGAGCCAGCTGTCGAGGTGCTCCGACCACGAGCCCATCGGCTGCCTGCTCATGAGCGCGGAGGGGAATCCCGGGCCCGCTGCATCGCGCTGGCACAGCATGGCCACGGCCCCATCGAGGTCAAGGTCGTAGTGTCGGGCTGCCGAGCACGCGACATCACGTGGATCGCGCACCAGGACTAGCGCTGCTCGCGAGGCAACGGCCGGGAACAGCTCGGAGCCGTCCGGC
>WLND01000044.1 GCA_009726075.1 Actinomycetota bacterium | reverse complement strand
ACTTCATGGTGAGTGCCCACGCGGGCGACTACTTCGAGTTGATGTGGTCCTCGCCGGACACGTTCATGCGGTTGGTCACTGTCCCGGCGAACGTGAGCCCGGCGCGTCCCGGGGTGCCGAGCGTCATTGTCAGCGTGATGCAGGTCCGATAGCTCACGCACGCCCTCCGATCACGGGGTGCTCCAGCGGTTAGGCTGCAGTTCATGTGCGGAATCGTTGGGTATGTCGGGCAGCAGCAGGCACTCGAGGTCGTCGTATCGGGCCTGCGGCGCCTGGAGTACCGCGGCTACGACTCCGCCGGGGTCGCGGTCGTTGCCGACGGCCGCCTCGAGATCCGCAAGAAGGCTGGCAAGCTCGTCAACCTCGAGACCTTGCTCGGTGCCGACCCGCTTCCGCAGTCGACAACCGGGATCGGGCATACGCGGTGGGCCACGCACGGCGGCCCGACTGATCGCAATGCTCACCCGCATGTGAGCGAGGACCGCCAGGTTGCTGTCATCCACAACGGCATCATCGAGAATTTCGCCGAGCTGCGCGATGAGCTCACGGCGGCCGGCGTCAGCCTGTCGTCCGAAACCGACACCGAGGTCGTCGCGCATCTCCTCTCGAAGGCGATCCCGGCTTCCGGCGGCGATCTCGTCGAGGCCATGAGGCTGGTGTGCGGTCGACTCGAGGGTGCGTTCACGCTGCTCGCGGTCGACCCGAGACAGCCGAATCTCGTGGTCGGTGCTCGACGCAACTCGCCCCTCGTGGTCGGACTGGGCGAGGGCGAGAATTTCCTCGCGTCCGACGTCTCGGCCTTCGTCGACTACACCCGCGATGCACTCGAGCTCGGCCAGGACCAGATCGTCGCCCTGACCCCCGATGCCGTCGTCGTCATCGATTTCGACGGAAATCCGGCCGACGTTAGGCCGTTCAGGGTCGACTGGGACGCGTCGGCGGCTGAAAAGGGCGGTCACGACCTCTTCATGCTCAAGGAGATCGCCGAGCAGCCCAAAGCGGTCGCTGACTCGCTGCGTGGGCGCATCGGCCCGGACGGCCACCTGCAACTCGATGAGATGCGTCTCGCGGACGCCGACCTGCGAGCGGTCAGCAAGGTCGTCGTCATTGCCTGCGGCACCGCCTCCCACGCCGGCATGGTCGCGAAGTACGCGGTCGAGCACTGGACGCGGATCCCCGTCGAGGTCGAGCTCGCGAGCGAGTTCAGGTACCGCGACCCGATCGTCGGCCCCGACACGCTCGTCATCGCGATCTCGCAGTCCGGCGAGACGATGGACACGCTCATGGCGCTGCGCCACGCGAAGGCCCAGGGGGCCCGCACCCTTGCGATCTGCAACACGGTCGGATCGACGATTCCGCGCGAGGCCGATGCCGTGGTCTACACCTACGCCGGGCCCGAGATCGCCGTGGCCTCGACCAAGGCGTTTCTCACGCAGATCATCGCGGCCTATCTCGTCGGGCTTTATCTGGCCCAGATTCGGGGCACGATGTTCGCTGATGAGATCCGGGCCATCATGGACGACCTCAACGACATGCCGCAGAAGGTCGACCTCGTCCTCGACACCGTCGAGCCGGTGCGTGCCATCGCCCGCGAGTTCGCGAATGCGGCGTCCGTCCTGTTCATCGGTCGGCACGTCGGCTACCCGGTCGCCCTCGAAGGGGCACTCAAGCTCAAGGAGCTCGCCTACATGCACGCCGAGGGCTTCGCGGCGGGCGAGCTCAAGCACGGGCCCATCGCCCTGATCGAGGACGGCGTTCCCGTGGTCGTTGTCATGCCGTCGCCCCGGGGCCGCGCGGTGCTGCACGACAAGATGATCTCGGCGATCCAGGAGGTCCGGGCTCGCGGCGCGGTCATCATCGCCATCGCCGAGGAGGGCGATGAGAAGATCGCCGCTTTCAGCGACCACGTCATCAGGGTGCCGATCGTGCCGACGCTCATGCAGCCCCTCGTCTCGACGGTGCCGCTGCAGGTGTTTGCCTGCGAGATGGCGACCGCCAAGGGCCACGACGTCGACCAGCCGCGCAACCTGGCCAAGTCCGTCACCGTCGAGTAGCCGGTGAAGGACCTGCCTGCATCCGTGGTCGGCGTCGGGGTCGACATCGTCGATGTCGAGCGGTTTGCCGCGGTGCTCGAGCGCACCCCGACGTTCGTCGATCGCATTTTCACGATGGACGAGTCGGCGAATGATGCCGGCCGCAGGCGCAGTGCGCAATCGCTCGCCGCCAGGTTCGCAGCGAAGGAAGCGGTGGCGAAGGTGCTCGTGCGCACGCACGGCCTCCAGTGGCACCACTGCGAGGTGATCACCGACGAGCACGGCAATCCGAACCTCCGCCTCACCGGCACTGTCGCCCAGGCGGCCGAGGCGCTGGGCATCAACCGATGGCACCTGTCGCTGAGCCATGACGGCGGTCACGCGATCGCCTACGTCGTGGCGGAGGGGGATATCCGATGATCCACGCCCATAGCGTCGCGGACGTCATTGCCGCGGAGCACGCTCACGGGGCCGAACTCGCCTCCGGGATTCTCATGGACCGGGCATCGACCGGGCTGTCCCGCGAGATCCTGCGAGTGCTCAGCGGGTCGGTGGTGGGCACGCGGGTCGTCATCGCCGTCGGCTCGGGTAACAACGGGGGAGACGCACTGTTCGCCGGAGCACATCTCGCCCGGCGCGGCATGCGGGTCGACGCGATCGGGACGACCTCGGCGGTTCACCCCGCAGGGCTCGAAGCGCTGAGGCGGGCGGGTGGTCGCTTCATGGTCTGTGACGTCGCCGACGCGGCTCAGCAACACCTGATCGGACGTGCCGACGTGATCCTCGACGGATTGGTGGGCATCGGCGCAACCGGGGCCCTCCGGGGGGTGGCGGCGCAGATCGTCCCCACCCTCAATGCCGCCGAGGCGATTCGCGTGGCCGTCGATATCGCCAGCGGGGTCGATGCCGACACCGGACAGGTGCTCGGCGTGGCCTTCGACGCCGACCTCACCGTGACGTTCGGGGCCGTGAAGCCCGGCCACCTCGTGGCACCGGGCAAGGCCCTGGCAGGTGCGGTGCGTCTCGTGGACATCGGAATCGGTGATGCCCTGGCCGAACCGGCAGCACGGGCGCTTCAGCAGCCCGATATCGGCCTGATGGTTCCAGGGCCCGGCTTCGACGATCACAAGTACCGCCGGGGCGTCGTCGGGGTCGCAGCGGGCAGCGAGGAGTACCCGGGCGCCGCGCTGCTGTGCGTGGGTGCCGCGCTGCGCGGCGATGCAGGCATGGCGCAGTACCTCGACCGGGTCGACGGCCTGGCGCGGGTCGTCGTGGGCGAGCACCCTGAGGTGGTGGCCAGCAGGCGCGTCGATGGCCCGAGGGTCACCACGTGGGTGTGCGGCCCGGGATTCGTGCCCGGCGACCGGGATGGGGCGGCCGTTGAGGCAGTGCTGCGCTCGAGCGTGCCGGTCGTGCTCGACGCGGGGGCCCTGACGATCCTGGCGGCCAGCGACGACCTTCAGGACCTCGTGCGGGCACGCGGTGCCGTGACCGTGCTCACGCCCCACGACGGCGAGTTCGCGCGACTCGGTGGCGAGACCGCAGGCATTGGACGGCTCGAGGCCGCACTGGCACTCGCCCGCACGCGCGACGTTGTCGTTGTGCTCAAGGGCCCGGGCACCGTCATCGCAGCCCCGGACGGCACCTGCTTCATCGATGTCGAGGGTGGGCCGGTGCTTGCGACAGCGGGCAGTGGCGATGTGCTGAGCGGCATCATCGGGGCACTGCTCGCCGGCGCTCACGCCAGGGGCGAACTCCAGGGCGTGGCCGATGCGGCGCGCTTCGCGGCCGCAGGGTGCTGGCTGCACGGCCGGGCAGGCAGTCTGGCGGGGGAGGCTGGTCAGCCGGTGACCGCGACGTCACTCATTGAGGCACTCGGTCAGGCGGTCGCGACGGCGCGGGCAGCAGCAGGACCGCGAGGGCCGAGAGGATAGCCAGCGACGGGATCCGGTACATCTCGTGCGGGAACGCGAGGGTTCGCCAGCCGAGGGCGGTCATGACGGCCACCTGCACGATTGCAATCGTGTCCAGGGGCGAACGGAGCCGGCGGGCGGCCCAGAGTGCGGCAAGGAGGAGCACGGCGAGCGCGATGAGGTAGGGCGGGGCGGTGCTGCCGATCTGGTGATCGACAAAGGTGCCGGCATTCTGACTTCCGTAGGCGACGTGAAACGACTCGATCCATCCCAGTGGTGGCACGCTCAGGCTTCCGGCGTCGTCCGGCTTAGGCCAGGCGTCGAACCGAGCATGGACGTAGAGCAGCCACCCGCCCAGGGCAGCCGGCCCGACGAGGAGTGCGGCCACCCGTCGTACCGCGCCCGCCCCGCGAACTGATCGACGGCGGATCATTTCTATGACCTCGTACAGCAGGATGCCGATGATGACGAGCACGAGTTGCTCGCGATACAGGCACAGGACGATGCCAAGGGCAGCGATCGCCCAGGCCGACCACCCGCGCAGCCAGGCGAGGAGCAGCCAGATCGCCAGGGCTGCGCCCATGGTCTCGGTGGTGGAGACGGTCGTCGCGAAGAGGAGACCGGGGCTCATCGCGATGACGAGGCCGCCCCAGGGCGTCCTCCCGAACATGACGCAGATTCGGCTCGCGCCGAAGGCGCCGAGGCCCAGGCCGAGGAGGGAGAGGACGAGGAGGGCTTCGGGTACCGCGGCGCGATTGCCGAGGCTGAGCAGTGCGGCCAGCCAGCCGTGCATTGGCCGTCCGTAGCGGAATCCGGCCATGTCGATGAGCTCGTGGGCCTGGCCGATGGCCAGCGGATCGAGGGCAATTGCGTAGTAGTAGAGCCCGTCGTAGTGCTCCTGGCCCCCGCCGAGGTCGAACTGCGGGTCGATCGAGGCGGCGAGCGGCGCGATCGGGTCGCTGAACGCGACCTTGACCAGCGTTGAGGCGTCGGGCCAGGCCGCATCATTGGCCGCCCAGATCGAGGCGACTCCGGCGAGAACCGCGATCAGTGCGCAGGCGACCGCCACTCGAATCGAAGTCCGGCCCCCGTCTGCGCCCATGGACCCAGAGTTTACGAATGTTGGACGTCCGTAACGCCCTGAAGGGTATGGCCATCATCGTTGGAGTTTTCGACGCGAAGAGGCGGCAGGGTGTCGGACGCGGATGCCGCGCTCGCCCTGCTCGGCTGATCGCCCGCACACAGCAGGAGAGGGGGCATCGGTCGATGCCCCCTCTCCGTGGTCCTTGCTAGCCGTAGATCGCCGCCCAGTCGGCGACGGTCATGAGGTAGAGCTGGCCACCCTCAATCGCCGACTCCAATGCGGCGACGGCATCCGCATTACCGGCGAGATCGAGGCGTGAACTCGCTGGTGATGCATGGACCTGCGCATCGAGGACGTAGTAGCTGTTCTTGTCTGACGTTCCCTTTCGCAGGAAGGACGTGACGTCGGTGATGCCGCTGGACTCCTCGTCCTTCGTGATGAACTGCGCGGCTCCCGGAGCGAAGTACTTGTCGGCGAACTTCGCGAGCGTGCCCACCTTGCCGTCGGAGATCCGGTAGGAGACCACCCGGGCGATGTGGTCGTTGTTGCCTGGATCCTCCTGAATGAGGACGTTCCCGGCGGTGTCGACGTCGATGTTGTCGGGCTTGTTGAGGAGTGGTGCCTCGGATCCGTCAAGGAGCATCGTGATCGTGGCTCCGGCGAGGGGGTTCTTGACGTCAGTGAACCGAAGGCGCCAGAGGGCACCGCCGTCGCGTGAGATCTTCGGCGTGGCCGGGTTGGCGGCCGTGGCCTTCGCGTCCTTGTTCGACTCTGTCGTGACGAAGTAGTAGTCGTTGGGATTCATCGGATCGAACGCGCCGTCCTCGACCCGCGACATCTCGGTGCCGAGCGCGCGCGCCTGCTCGTTCTGGGACTTGCCATTGACCGAGGTGTCGATCGGGGCGAAGGTGACATTGGCCGGGTTGCCCTTGCCGCGTGCTGCGCGGAAGGCGTTGTCGGTGGCCGCGCCATCGATGGCCATGACGTACTGCTGGCCGTTCGTGAGGCCGGCCATCTCGGTCCAGTGACCCGACCTGGTCTTCTCGCCGACGTACATGTAGAGCTGGCTGTCGGTCGCGGCGCCGTCCTCGTTGCCCATGATCACGGTACGAATACCGGTGGCAGGCGCGAGGAGGAAGTTCTCCCAGGCCGCGAGGCCGAGCTTGGGAAGCTGCGTGAGGTTGCCGTTCATGTCGGTGACGAATGCGCGCGACTCGTCGCCGCCCTCCTCGCCGGTGAAGTAGGCCGGGCCGCTGAAGCCGTAAGCGACGGCCTTGCCCTTGCCCGCAGGAGCCTCGTAGGCCAGGTCGCCAGGTTGGGCGAGGTGCGCCGAGCAGAATCGATTGAGCGACTTGGTGTGGAGGGGAGTCTTGAACTCGTCTTCCTTGGCAGCCCCGGCAGGAGCCCCCGGCGTGGCACCGTAGGTGCCGGTCGCGTAGTCGTACCAGGTGACCCACTGCAGCAGATCGCGTGCCGAGGTCACGGAGCTCGTGGCTCCATCGAAGTGCAGCGCCGAGATCGTCGAGGCCGACGAGTTCCCGTTCGCGTGCTTGATGGCGTTGGCGACCTTGTTCGTCGACGAGAACTCGTGGTTCACGAGGATGGTGAGGTTCTTGCCGTCGGGAAGCACTCCGATGCCGTCGGGTGTGCCCTGCCACTGGACGCCGCCGATGACATCGCCGGATGTTGCGAGGACCTTGAGGGTGACCCCGGATGCCACGGGTTCCATGTAGGAGAAGCCCGACTCGGCCGCGGCAGGAAGAGCTGTTGCGCAGACTGCGATCGACGCGAGTCCGATGATCAACGGTGTTCTGGTGCGCACTGGAGTTCCCTTCTGGTTGAGGTGTTGCAAGGACAGCGGTGCGGCATGGCAGCGGGGCAAACCTGCCCGGTCCTCCGGGCGACGGGGTCGTGAACTCCTCTGCCGAATGCGAAGGAATCGGACGTCAATCGCGTTGTGGTCGCCACTGATCGCCGGTTCGACGATGGCGGTTCGGCACCGAACAGGCGCTCGCTGGTTTCCGCTGAGCGGCCCCGGAGCGCGACAATGTGCCCATGACTCGAGCGGAGGCCGTCATCGACCTCGAGGCCCTGCGCCGCAATCTCGCGACCGTGAGCTCGGCGGTTACGGGCGTGCCGGTCATGGCAGTGGTGAAGGCGGATGCCTACGGGCACGGGATGACGCGAATCGCCCAGGAGGCTCGCGGCGCCGGTGTCTCGTGGCTCGGCGTGGCGCTGCTCTCGGAGGCCAGGGCCCTTCGAGCCGCCGGCGATACCGGCCTCATCCTTGCCTGGCTCTGGGCCCCGGGCGATCCTGACCTCGATGCGTGCGTCGGTTCTGATGTCGATATCTCGGTCTCGGCGCTCTGGGCCCTGTCGGACGTTGCGGCGAGCGCTCGCCGCCTTGGCGTCCGTGCTCGTGTCCACCTGAAAGTCGACACCGGACTCTCGCGAAACGGGGCGAGTCTCGATGAGTGGGCGGACCTCGTCGGAGCGGCGCTGGCCGAGCAGGGCAGCGGGGCGATCGACGTCGTGAGCGTGTGGTCGCATCTTGCCAATGCCGATCGGCCGGACGACCAGTCGGTCGCCGACCAGCGAACCGCCTACGAAGCCGCGGTCGCGGTCGCGGCCGAGGCGGGCCTGCCTCCCGTGGTCAGGCATCTGGCGAATACGCCGGCGGCCCTGGGCTACCCAGAGACCCGCTATGACCTCGTGCGCATCGGCATCGGCATCTATGGCGTGCCGCCTGCGACCCCCGGATCGGCTTCGGCGCTGGGTCTCACCTCGGTGATGACCCTGCGGGGTCGGCTGGCGCTCGTCAAGGTGATCCCGGCCGGCCAGTCGGTCTCGTATGGCAGCAATTGGACGGCGCCGCGGCGCACCCGGGTCGGGCTCGTGCCGCTTGGGTATGCCGACGGCGTCCCGAGGTCCGCCAGCGGTCGCGCGCAGGTGCTGGTGAACGGCGCCCGCTGCCCGATTCTCGGGCGGGTTGCCATGGACCAGTTCGTGATCGACCTCGGCGAACTCGTCGGTGATGTTCGGGCGGGGTCCGATGTCGTGCTGTTCGGCGACGAGGCGACAGGCGCGCCCACTGCCGACGACTGGGCGGTGGCAAGCGACACGATCGGCTACGAGATCGTCACCCGAGTGGGCGCGCGCGTGCCGCGCCGGTACGTTGGTGCGCGATGAGCAACGACATCCCGAATGCGCTGAAGGTTGCCGGCAGCGGACTGCTGGCGGCCGGCGCCCTCGCGGCCGGTGCTGCACTGGGAGCCGCAGTCGAGCGTGCGTTCGTCGCGAGAACCGCGAGGCCCGATGACGAGTGGGTCCTCGAGGGCTTTGACCCGCAGATCATCGAACTGCCCGTCGACGACGGCACGCTGCTGCACGTCGAGATCGACGAGCCCGATGATCCGGCCTTTGCCGGCGTCACCGTCATCTTCGCCCACGGCTACGCGCTGAGCCTGGACTCGTGGTACTTCCAGCGTAAGGAACTCCAGGGACGAGCGCGGCTGGTCACCTACGACCAGCGCAGCCACGGTCGTTCGGGCCGCGCGGAGTT
>WLND01000043.1 GCA_009726075.1 Actinomycetota bacterium | reverse complement strand
CATCGCAGACGATGAGCCGCCCCCGTCGGGCATTGGCGAGGCGGCAGCGCCGATAGGGCGCTGGCTTCGCGAGACGGTGCGGTGCGACGACAACGTGCAGCTCGTCGTCGACCGGCTGCTGGCCCGATGCGTGCTCGTCGACGATCTCCACGAGGCTGCGCGCGCTCAGCAGGAGCATCCCGGCCTCGTCTTCGTCACAGGTTCGGGCGACATGTTCGCGGCCGGCGTTGTCCATGGCGGTTCGACGAGCGCTCCGAGCCTCCTTGAAGTCAAGGCTGCCTACGACGAGACCGCGGAGTCCCTGGCCACCGCGACGCACGCGGTCGAACGCACTCGATTCGATCTCGTTGCGGCCAAGGATGCTCAGCGCGAGGCGGCCTCACGGGTTGAAGCGGCACTCGCCAGGCTCCACGACTCCGATGCCCGGATGGCCGCGGTCGCCGAGCAGCTCGGGCAGCTCGGACAGGTGGCCCGCGCTGCCGCTGCGGAGGCGGATCGCCTGGCCCTCGCGCTGACATCGGCCCAGGCCAGTCGCGAGTCGGACGCGGCTGCGCTCGCCGACCTCCAGCAGCGCCTCGACACCGCGCAGGAGGCGCCGGAGTCCAGCGACCTGAACGACCTGCGTGCTGAGCTCGCCCAGGTGGCCAAGGAGTCGCGTCAGCGCGAGGTCGACGCGCGCCTTTCCCTGCGCACCGGCGAGGAGCGGGTCGCGGCCGTCGGGATTCGCGCCGAGCAGCTTGAGCGCGCGGCGAAGGCCGAGCGCCAGGCCCGGGTCGCGGCCCTCGAGCGCCGCGAGCGACGCTCCCGTGAGCTTGTCGTGGCACGGGCGGTGCTTTCTGCCGCGAAGCTGGCCCTGTCACGCATCGAGGTCTCGGTTGCAGATGCGAGCAGAGACCGCGCTGAGGTCGAGCGCACGACGAAGGAGCGCGATGGGGCCCTCGTGATCGTGCGAGGCAAGATCCGCGAGCTCAGCGACGAACTCGACCTGCTGAAGGACAGCGTCCATCGCGATGAAGTGGCCAGGGCCGAACAGCGCATGCGCATCGAGCAGGTGCAGGACAAGGTCCTCGAGGACTTTGGCATCGATGCGGCAGTCCTCATCGCCGAGTACGGCCCCGATCAGCCGGTGCCGCCAAGTCCGATCGCGGCGGGCGACGAAGTGCCGGTCGATGCCCCGGAACCTCAGCCCTACCCGTTCGTGCGCGCTGAGCAGGTCAAGCGCCTCAAGGAGGCCGAGAAGGGCCTCGCCCTTCTCGGCCGCGTGAACCCGCTGGCCCTGGAGGAGTTCACGGCCATGGAGGAGCGGCACACGTTTCTCAGCGAGCAGCTCGATGACCTCCGCCGGTCTCGCGAGGACCTTCTGGACATCGTGAAGGAGGTCGACGCGCGGGTCGTGCAGGTCTTCACCGAGGCGTATCACGACATCGAGAAGGAGTTCTCCGGCGTGTTCTCCCGGCTCTTCCCGGGGGGCGAGGGGCGGCTGATCCTCACCGACCCCTCCGACATGCTCAATACAGGGGTCGATGTCGAAGCCCGGCCTCCGGGCAAGAAGGTCAAGCGCCTGTCGCTGCTCTCAGGAGGCGAGCGATCGCTGACCGCCGTCGCCTTCCTCGTGTCGCTCTTCAAGGCCCGTCCGAGCCCCTTCTACGTGCTCGACGAGGTCGAGGCGGCGCTCGACGACGTGAACCTCGGCCGGCTCATCGACATCATCGAGGAGCTGCGTTCGAGCTCGCAGCTCATCGTCATCACCCATCAGAAGCGGACGATGGAGATCGCCGATGCCCTGTATGGCGTGTCCATGCGCGGTGATGGCGTGACCCAGGTCATCGGTCAGCGGCTGCGCGAGGCAGCGACCGCCTGACCTCGGGCAAACCCGACGATGATGAGGGCCTGCGCGACGACATACGTCAGCATGGTCATCGAATTTGAGGCGGGCGTGGCGCTGATCGGCCCAAATCGCGTCAGTGCCAGCACGGAGTCGGATGCCATGAACAGGCCCGCGCCGATCGCGACCATCCAGCCGTATTTCTGGGGCACCCGAATGACGAGGTCAAGGGCGCTGACGGCCATCGCGAGCAGGCACAGGCTGTAGACGACGATCGGCACGAGCATCGCGCCAGCCGTCGGGACGATAACCGCCATCAGCGCAATCCAGTAGGCGACGTAGGGAACGAGCGCGACCCTCCAGGCGCGGACCAGCCCCGGCCCTGGCACGCGGGCGAAGGCGACGATGTAGCAGATCTGCATTGCCATGAATGAAGCAAGACCCGCGGTGAACCAGGCGGTGCCCTCAGGCATGAGCAGGATGTCGCCGGCGAGTGCGCATGCGGCCCCGAGCGCGAGCCAGGTCACCGGCGGGTCCCACGTGCTCCGGCGCTCGACGACCAGCCAGCAGATGAGCACGGTGACGAGGAGCGGCTTGGTCACGTGAATCACTCCCGGCGCATCTGCCAGCTCGGCGGTCACGTTCACGGCAGCGACGATGGCGTAGAGGATCAGGAGCGGCACCGGACCATCATTGCCCACTGGGTCGCCGGGGCGTCTGCGAGGATGACCCGCATGGACTCCGTGCTCGCGTACGTCGGCATTGCCGCCGCCCTGATCGTCGTCGTCGTCATCGTCGGGGTTGCCCTCGCGCGACGACGAGGTGCGGCCGCCCCCGCTGTGCCAGCCACTGGTGTCCCGAAGCCGCCCGAGCCGGAGCGGCAGCTGGTGCTCGCAGAACCTGAGCCATCCGATTCGCGCGAGCTCATGGCCGTCCTCGAGGTCGAGGTGCCGGACCCGGCCGCGGGACGCCTCCACCGCCTGCGCGCGCGCCTTGCCCGGTCGAACAATGCGATCGGGCACGGGCTGCTGGCACTGCTCAGCCGCGACACCGTGGATGCCGCTACCTGGGACGAGATCGAAGAGACGCTGCTGCTTGCCGACCTCGGTGTCGGACCCACCGCAGAGCTCATCGCCACGCTGCGCTCGACCCTGCAGGTCCAGGGCGGTTCCGCCTCCACCGAGCGCGTGCGGGGCGTGCTCCGGGCAGCCCTGCTCGAGCTCGTCGACCCGACCCTGGACCGCGAGATCACCACGACCGTTCCTGGCCGTCCTGCAGTCATCATGGTCGTTGGCGTCAACGGCACCGGCAAGACGACGACGACCGGAAAGCTGGCCCGGCTCCTTGTCGCTGAAGGCAGGTCCGTCGTGCTCGGTGCCGCCGACACGTTCCGCGCCGCTGCTGCAGATCAGCTGCAGACCTGGGGCGACCGGGTCGGCGCCGCGGTCGTTCGGGGCCCTGAGGCAGGAGATCCGGCTGCCGTGGCATTCGATGCCGTGGCGATCGGGGCCGAGGCCGAGGCCGACACGGTCGTCATCGACACAGCGGGGCGCCTGCACACCAAGACAGGCCTCATGGATGAGCTCGACAAAGTGAAGCGAGTCATCGAGAAGCGGTCACCGGTCGACGAGGTCCTCCTTGTCCTCGACGCAACGACCGGTCAGAACGGCCTCGTGCAGGCACGGGTCTTTGCCGAGGTCGTCAACGTGACGGGCATCGTCCTCACGAAGCTCGACGGCACCGCGCGTGGCGGCATCGTGATCGCCGTGCAGCGTGAACTCGGCGTCCCGGTAAAGCTGGTCGGGTTGGGCGAGGGCCCTGACGACCTCGCGCCATTCGACCCCGCCGAGTTCGTCGACGCGCTGGTAGCCGGCTGACCCACGCCTGCGCGGCAGGGCCGTAACACCGCCGTTACGTGGGCAGGCCACTCGTCATCCGCCATTAACGCGGCGACGGGATGCGCGAAATGTTCAGGCTCCAGCATCTGTCTCAGGGAAAACCCTGAGCGAGATGGAGACACACATGGAATCCGCGTTAGATACGGGCAACACCGCATGGTTGCTCACAGCATCCGCGCTTGTGCTGCTGATGATCCCGGGCCTGGCCTTCTTCTACGGAGGCATGGTTCGGTCGAAGTCCGTCCTCAACATGCTCATGATGGTCATGGGCGCACTGTTCATCGTCGGCATCCTGTGGGTGCTCTACGGCTACTCGATGGCCTTCGGCGACTCGTACGGCCAGGCCGGACTCCTCGGCAACGTGACCCAGTACCTGGGCCTCGAGGGACTCATGGTGGACGATCCCGAAGCCGGCGTGCCGGCGATGGCCTTCGTGGCATTCCAGGCGATGTTCGCGTGCATCACCGTGGGCCTTATCGCCGGTGCTATCGCCGATCGCACGAAGTACAGCGCGTGGCTCGTGTTCGCGGGCATCTGGGCGACCATCGTGTACTTCCCGGTCGCGCACTGGGTCTTTGATCTCAACGCCGAGAACGGCGGCTGGATCTACAAGCTCGGGGTCATCGACTTCGCGGGCGGCACCGCCGTGCACATCAACGCGGGTGCGGCGGCCCTGGCGCTTGCCATCGTGATCGGGCGTCGTGCCGGCTGGCCCAAGACGCCGATGAAGCCGCACAACCTCACGCTGGTCATGATCGGCGCAGCCCTGCTGTGGTTCGGCTGGTTCGGGTTCAACGCAGGTTCGCAGATTGCTGCTGACAACTCAGCATCGGTGGTGTTCCTCAACACCTTCGTGGCAACGTGCGCCGCCGGCCTGGCATGGCTCGCCACTGAGAAGATCCGCGATGGTCATGCGACGAGCCTCGGCGCCGCGTCCGGCGTCGTGGCGGGCCTCGTGGCTATCACGCCGTCCTGCTCGGCTGTCAGCCCGTTGGGCGCGATCGCCATCGGCGCGATCGCCGGCGTGATCTGCGCCCTTGCGGTCGGGCTCAAGTACAAGTTCGGCTTTGACGACTCCCTCGACGTCGTCGGCGTCCACCTTGTCGGCGGGCTCGCGGGCACCCTGCTCATCGGCCTGTTCGCGACGGAGGCCGCACCAGCAGGCGTCAATGGCCTGTTCTACGGAGGCGGTACCGACCAGCTCGGCAAGCAGGCGATCGGCGCAGGTGCTGTCCTTGGCTACTCGCTGATCGTCACGTTCATCATCGCGTACCTCATCAAGTTCACGATGGGCTTCCGCATCGGAGCGGAGGAGGAGGCGTCCGGCATCGACCTTGCGGAGCATGCCGAGTCGGCATATGTCCTTGGCGAGTCGGGCGGTGGCGGAGTGTTCGCCGGCGTCGGGCATGCTGCGCGAGTCAAGACTGAGGAGTTGTCATGAAGCTGATCACTGCGATCATCAAGCCCTTCAAGCTCGAGGACGTCAAGGCGGCGCTCGAAGCCTGTGGCGTCCAGGGCCTCACGGTGTCCGAGGCCTCCGGCTTCGGCCGTCAGCGCGGACACACTGAGGTGTATCGGGGGGCGGAGTACACCGTCGACCTGGTGCCGAAGGTGCGCATCGAGATTCTCGTCGATGATCCCGACGCCGACGGCGTGATCGACGCCATCGTCGGCGCCGCGCAGACCGGCAAGATCGGCGACGGCAAGGTGTGGATGGTTCCGGTCGAGTCCGTCGTTCGGGTGCGCACCGGCGAACGCGGCGCCGAAGCGCTGTAGGCGTCGTCACGACCATGGAGTCATTCCTCGTGGCACGAAGCGAGCTGGTGCGACGTCCGGGGCCCTATGGTCCCGGACGTCGCTCGGCGCTGACGGCCCTCACCGACGACTGGCTGCGCGAACTGTTCCGCTCCGCCGAGGGCAGCGGCACTGATGTGTGCCTGCTGGCCGTCGGCGGGCACGGTCGTAGTGAGCTCGCTCCGGGCAGCGACCTTGACCTCGTCCTCGTCCATCGAACCGATGCCCGGCGGGCTGCTCGCACGGCAGAGCGAATCTGGTATCCGATCTGGGATTCCAAACTGCGGCTCGACCACAGCGTGCGCACCGTAGGCGAGGCCCGGCGCCTGGCGAGCGAGGACCTCAAAGTGGTCCTCGGCCTGCTTGACGCGCGGCTGGTGGCCGGTGATCCGATCGTGGCCGACACCCTGAAGCAGGCCGTCTTCGCCGACTGGCGCGCGATGGCGCCAAAGAGGCTGCCGGCACTGCGCGAGCTCGTCGAGGCCCGCCGGAGCCATTTCGGCGAGATGGCCACGCTCCTCGAACCCGACCTGAAGCAGTCCTACGGCGGCTTGCGCGAGGCAACCGTCCTTCGCGCTATCGCGGCCTCGTGGATCACCGATATCCCGCATACGGGATGGGAGGAGAGCCTGGAGTTCCTGCTCGACGCGCGATTCGCGCTGCAGGCGTCAACCGGGCGCGCCAACGACACCCTGCTCCTCCAGGAGCAGGACGCTGTCGCGACGGCGCTCGCCATCGATAGCCCGGACGACCTGTTGCGCCGCGTCTACCTGTCGGCCCGCTCCATCGCCTACGCCTCCGACTCGACATGGCATCGCGTCGATCGGCTCACTCGTCGTCCGTCCAGGTTCTCCTTTCGCCCCGTCCACCGCACCGGGGTCGAGCGAGTGCCGCTCGCAGAGGGAGTGGTGGTCCAGGCGGGAGAGGTCGTGCTGGCCGCGGACGCCAGGCCCGATCGCGACCCGACGCTGGTTCTCCGGGCCGCTGCCGCCGCGGCGCAGGCCGGCCTGCCGCTCGCCCCGATCACGGTGTCCCGGCTCGCGGCCGAGAGCGAGCGCTTGCCCCAGCCCTGGCCGCGCGGCGCTCGCGAGGCATTCATCTCGCTCCTCGGCGCGGGGGCACCGATGATCGGCGTCTGGGAGGCCCTTGACCAGGCGGGCATCATCGAGGGTCTGATCCCCGGGTGGGATGTCGTGCGATCGGCACCGCAGCGCAACGCTGTGCATCGGTTCACGGTCGACCGCCACCTCGTCGAGGCGGTTGTCCAGGCCAGCGCCCTTACCCGCACGGTCGATCGGCCCGACCTGCTGCTCGTGGGCGCGTTGCTCCACGACATCGGCAAGGCCAGGGGTGGCAACCACAGCGAGATCGGAGCAGACCTCGCGCAGGAACTGGCACCGATGATGGGATTCGATCCGAACGAGGTCGCGATCATCCGCGCCCTCGTCCTCCATCACCTCCTGCTCGTCGATACGGCGACCCGACGCGACCTCGACGACCCGGCCACCGTCGCCTTCATCACCGAGAGGATCGACTCGGCCGAGGTCCTCGACCTGTTGTGCGCCCTGACCGAGGCGGATGCGCTCGCAACGGGGCCCGCCGTGTGGAGCGAGTGGCGCAAGCGCCTCATTGATGACCTCGTCGAGCGGTGCCATGGGGCACTCGCGGGCCGCCCGGTGCCAACGGAGCCGGAGCTCACCGACGAGCAGCAGGTCGCCCTCGAGCAAGGCGGGATCTGGGTGCTCATGGAGCATCGCGGCGACCACTACACGGTGACGGTTGCCGCACCCGATCGGATGGGCTTGCTCGGGATGGTGGCCGGCGTGCTCTCGCTGCACCGCCTGCAGGTCAGGGCGGCCCGCGTCGTCACGGTCGACGGACGGGCCGTGCAGATCTGGACGGTCCAGCCGATGTACGGCGAGCCCCCGAGTGTCGAGCAGTTCTCAGAGGACCTTCGGCGGGCGGCCGATGGAGTGATCGACGTCGAGGCACGACTTCGGACGCGTGACGCCGCCTATGCGCGAACGACCCCAGTGATGCGTCCGGGAGCGAGGGTCGAGGTCCTCACGGACGCTGCGGAGCGGTCGACGGTCCTCGAGGTACGGGCCCATGACGAATCCGGCCTCCTCCATCGCATTGCCACAGCGGTGGCAGCCTCAGGGGCAGCCATCACCGGTGCCAAGGTCGCCACGCTGGGCTCCGATGTGGTCGACGTGTTCTTCCTCGTCGACCGTGTCGGACGTCCGCTCTCGGACGACCACGCAGCCGCCGTGAAGGTCACGGTGCGTGCGGCGCTGGAGATGCAAGTACCCTGACGTCGTGTTCTCGAACCTCTCCGATCGCCTGGCCGGTACCTTCAAGGGACTTCGCGGTAAGGGCCGCCTGTCCGAGGCAGACGTCGATGCCACCGTCCTGGAAATACGCACGGCCTTGCTCGAGGCCGATGTCGCGGTGTCAGTCGTACGAGCGTTCACCTCCGTGGTCAAGGAGCGGGCCCTGGCCGCAGCGGCATCGGGGGCGCTGAACCCGGCCCAGCAGATCGTGAAGATCGTGCATGAGGAGCTCGTCGCCGTGCTCGGTGGCGAGACCCGCACCATAAACCTCGCCAAAACGCCGCCGACCGTGATCCTGCTCGCCGGGCTTCAGGGCGCCGGCAAGACGACCCTCGCGGGCAAGCTCGCCCTTGAGCTCAAGGGGCAGGGTCACACTCCACTGCTCGTGGCCGCCGATCTCCAGCGCCCCAACGCGGTCGATCAACTGCGCGTGATGGCCGAGCGGGCGGGCGTAGCGATCTTCGCCCCCGAGCCCGGCAACGGGGTCGGCGACCCGGTTCGGGTCACCAAGGATGCCCGGGCCTTCGCCGTGCAGAAGATGCACGACGTGGTGATCGTCGACACCGCTGGCCGCCTCGCGATCGATGCCGAACTCATGCAGCAGCTGCGCGAGGTCAAGGCCGCAGCGTCGCCGGACGACACGCTCTTCGTGGTCGACGCGATGATCGGGCAGGACGCCGTTCGCACTGCCGAGGAGTTCATGCAGGGGGTGGGATTCGACGGCATCGTCCTGACCAAGCTCGACGGTG
>WLND01000042.1 GCA_009726075.1 Actinomycetota bacterium | reverse complement strand
GTTGAACCACTTAACAGTTCCTTGAGCCATGATGCACATTCTCCTTGCACGAAGTTGCGTCGGACGGTCGCCCAACACGTGGCCTAGCTTGTTCGAACCTTCGTCCTTGATCTGTGCTCGTGCCCAGAAACATGCGATGCCCGCCTCAGTGACGCAGGGCGGGCATCTCAGAACGGTGGTGCTGACTTCGCCTTGCCAAACGAGAGCATATCCCGAAACGACCGCCAGTGGGAGCCACTGCCCATACCCGTGACGAAAACGTGAAATTCAGGGCTGCTCAACCGGGGGCTCGGTCGTGTCGAGCCACAGCCATCTGCCGTATACGACCACGACGAAACCGGCGAAGATCCACCACTGGAAGGCATAGAAGAAGTTCTGCAGCGGGAACGGAACATCGGCGGTCTGCACGGTCGGATCCGCCGGGAGCGGTGCCGGCTGTTCCGACGGGCTCGAGGACGTAAGCATCACGTAGCCCGATCTCGTCGACGACCCCCAGACGGCGCTCAGGCGATCACTCGATATCGACACCGCGGTACCCGCGTCGGTGACGGCATCGGGGTAGAACCGCTCATTGGGGTGCATGATCCCCGTGACCGTCACGCGCCCGGACGGGGGCTGGACGCCCGGCGATGACTCCGATGGAAGCCAGCCACGCAGGACGCCGACGATCGAACCGTCGGCGAGTTGCATCGGCGTGAGGACCCAGATTCCGGCCTTGTCGTGCCACACACGTTGCAGCACAAGAACTTGCTCGGCCGGGAGATAGCTTCCGGTCGCCGTGACCGGTCGACCGATCGACTCGTCGGGCAGTGGCTCGCCTACCCCCATGAGCTCGCCGACGGGCACTGCCACCCCCTGCGAGGCCCGCTCGGCCTTGAGGATGTTCTGGGTTCGGTCCCATTGCCAGCGACCGAGGCCCACGCAGCCCACCATGATCGCGACGGCGATCGCTGCGAGTCCGAGCCAGCGCGGCGTAGCAGCCCGGCGCAGGAGATCGCTAGCCTGCGGCCGGGTCGTCATCCTTGCCCTGCTCGCCCGGTGCCTCGTCAGTCGCCCCGCGCTCCACGGCCTCTGCCGTCAGGGTTCTGTCAGCGGCCTGCATGCGGTCATCGCGACCCATCGGCAGGTTCGGGTCGATCCGCTTGAACTGCTTGTTCATCGACTTCCAGATGACGAAGACGGCAATGGCCAGCACCACCATGAAGAGCCCGGCGATCGGCCCGGCCCCGTCGATCACCGAACTCAGGTCTTCATCCGCCAGGCGCGTGATCATGTGGTCCTCAATCCTGCGAAGAGATCGTCCTCTGGAAACGAGGATTCAACGGAAGACCGGGCGAGTTCGAACTCCTCGGTCGGCCAGATTGATCGTTGCACGTCGATCGGCACCCTGAACCACTGCCCTTCCGGGTCGATCTGCGTGCGGTGGGCTCGCAGCGCATCGTCGCGCACCTCGAACCAGTCCGCGGCCTGCACGCGGGTCGTGATGCGGTGGCTGTCGTCGGGCCTTTCTTCGATCTGCTTGACCCAGTCGTGGTACGGGGATTCGATGTCGGCGTCGATCATCGCGGTGTGCAGTGTGCGCACGCGCGCCTGGCTGAACTGCTGGTTGTAGTACACCTTCGACACGCGCCACGGCTCGCCGCCGACCCCGGGGAGGGTTCCGGGCTCCGCGGCCGCGTCGACTGCGGCGATCGTCACGACATGGCACTGCACGTGATCGGGGTGCGGGTAGCCGCCGTTCTCGTCATACGTGGTCACGACATGAGGCCGAAACTCGCGGATCAGCGCCACCAGCGGCGGCACAGTCTGGTCGAGCGGCAGGTCGGCGAAGCATCCCTCGGGCAGCGGCGGCAGCGGATCGCCCTCCGGGTAGCCCGAGTCTTCGAATCCGAGCCACGCATGCCGAACCCCGAGGATCTCGGCAGCCCTGGCCATCTCTCGCCTGCGCACTTCGAGCAGCCCCAGCGCCAGGACGTCGTCCTCCGCCAGGGAGTGCAGGACGTCGCCGCGCTCACCGCCCGTGCAGGTGACGACCATGACCTCGACCCCCTCGGCCACGTATTTCGCCGTCGTGGCCGCGCCCTTGCTCGATTCGTCGTCGGGGTGCGCATGGACCGCCATGAGGCGGAGGGGCTCATTCACCCGCCTAGTCTCCCAAAGCCACAATGGGGTCATGCCCAGCCCCTTCCGCAAGGACCAGCTGTCGCCAGCCATGGTCCGCCGATACGGGCTCGACCGGACGCCGTGGGGCACCTACGCGCTCGTCCTCGGTCTCGTGATCGCCTTCGCGGCCACCCTCGGGTGGGTGACCGTCTCGGTCCAGACGGGGGTGAAGGTTCGAGTCATCGCATGGGACGACTCGGCCCCCGACCACGTCACGCTCCAGTATGAGGTTCAGCGCGAGCGCGGAGCCGCCCTCGAATGCGCGCTGCGCGCCCAGGACCGCACGCATGTCGATGTCGGCTACGCCATCGCCCAACTGCCGGCCGGCGCTGACAGCGTCCAGGCGTCGTACTCGCTTGCCACGCTGGCCCCCGCCTTCACCGTTGAGGTGCTCGGCTGCGCGCCCACCGGTCAGCTGCGCGTGCCGGATCCGGCATTTCCGCCCTCAGTTGCTGCTCCTTCCCAGCCATACGCTCCGTAAACGCGTAGCCTTGGCTCCCATGACCACCGAAGTGACCTGGCTGACCCAGGAGGGCCACGATCGCCTCGTCGAGGAGCTGGCCGAGCGTGAAGGCCCCCGGCGACAGGAGATCGTCACCCGCATCTCGCTGGCGCGCGACGAGGGCGACCTCAAGGAGAACGGCGGCTACCACGCCGCTAAGGAGGAGCAGGGCAAGAACGAGGCCCGGATCCGGGTGCTCAAGCACCTCCTCGAACATGCGCGCATCGGCGTGCCCGATGCCGCCCATGACGAGGTCTCGCACGGCAAGGTGGTCACGGTGCGGTTTCCGGCATTTGACGAGGAGGAGACGTTTCTTCTCGGCTCACGCGAGGAGGCGGTGCACGCCTCGATCGACGTCTACTCGCCGACCTCGCCGCTCGGGGCCGCCGTGCTGAACAAGAAGGTCGGCGACACCGCCACCTACTCGCTGGCCAATGGCAAGGACGTCAACGTCGAGATCATCAAGGTCGAGGCGTACGTCCACTAGGACCAAGCACCAGCTCCCCTGACGACGAGCGCCGGCCGCTACTCGTCGTCGTGCCCATGACCGTGCCGGTCGTCGTCCCCGTCGTCGTCCGAATCGTCGTCGACGTGAGTGCCGGTGCTCGGTGCCTTGGCAGCCGGGCTTGAGCCCGCCGGCGCAGTGCCGTCGGTGCCGACCGCGAACGGGGCGAGCGCTGCCATTGCCGTCGAATCACCGGCGTGCTGGCCCGCGAACGCGGCGCTGCCATCGATCCCGCACAGCGACAGGATGCGTGCGCTGCCGCCCGGATGCCGCGCGATGTATGCGGTCACGTCGTACACGCGTCCGCTGATCGTGGTCCAGCAGTCGGCCGCGGAGTTGTGCAGGGCCACGGTGGCTGCGGTGATCGCCGCCGACGACGAAGCCGACGATCCCGTCGAAGCCGTCGGCGCCGGAACCGCGGTCGCAGACCCCGCTGCCGTGGTGGTCCGAAGCGCGCCAATGCGATACGAGGCCAGCACTCGAGCAGCCGCGCGGTCACCGGCGTGCTGGCCGCTGAACATTGCCGAGCCATCCCTGCCGCACAGGGCCTTGATGACCGTCGGGCCCCCGGGATGCCGAGCGACGTAGCGGGTCATGTCGTAGACGCTAGAACCGACGATCGTCCAGCAGGAGGCCGCCGAGGCGTGCTTGGCGACCTGTGCTGCGGTGAAGGACTTCGGGGCTGCGAGCGCCGCCGGGGCGAACGCGCCGATGGCGAGGCCGACGGCTGCGAGTAACGCGATGGGCTTGATTCTCACGGTGGTCTCCCTTGAGTTCACCGCATGATGCGGCAGTTTCATCGTTGCCCCTCGCAGGTCAACAGCCAGCCAGCAGAAGGACAGATCGAGGTTAACCCCGGGCCTTGCGCTACTTGCTGGTCGTTCGGCCGAACTTGCGCACCGACAGGGTCGCGAAGATCGCGATGATGACTGCGCAGGCGAGCACGGTGTAGGCCTCGGGATGCTGCATCGGCCAGTAGTCGGGCTGGATGCCGGTTGGATTCCCGAAGAGCTCACGGGTCGACAGCACCAGGGTTGAGACCGGATTGAAGGCCGCGAAGGCCTGCAGCCAATCAGGCATCGATGAGATCGGCACGAAGGCATTCGACAGGAAGGTCAGCGGGAAAAGCCAGGCCAGGCCCGCGGTGCTCGCGGTCTCGGGGTTCGGCATCGACAGTCCGATGGTCGAGCCGACCCACGAGACCGTGTACGCGAAGAGCAGCAACAACAGGTACGCATAGATCGCGTTGAGCACGCCGCCCGAGATGCGCCAGCCGACGATGAGCCCGGTCAGGCTCAAGACGGCAAGCACGAGGATCTGGCGCCCGGCGTCGGCGAAGGTGCGGCCGATCAGCACCGCGCCGTGCGCCATGGGCAGGGCCCTGAACCGGTCGATGAGGCCCTTGCGCATGTCCTCGGCGATGCCGACCGTGCTGGCAGCAGCGGCGAAGGCCACGGTCTGCCCGAAGATGCCGGGCATCAGGTAGTTGCGGTAGGCATTCGCTGCGTCCTCGGCGTTGGCGCCGTCGCCGGGGATCGGGATGGCACCACCGAAGACATAGGCGAAGAGCAGCACGAAAATGACCGGCTGCACGAGTGAGAAGAACAGCGACTCGGGCACCCTGATCGACTGGATGAGGTTGCGCCTGGCCACGACCAGGCCGTCGTGCACTGCCCAGCCGACGATCGGACGGCTCCGCACTGGTGCAACGGTGCTCATGACTGACGCCCCTTTCGGCCACGCTTCGCTGGAACGGGCTGCGCATCCTCGGCGGCATGCCCGGTGAGTGACATGAACACATCATCAAGGGTTGGCCGGCGCAGCAGCAGGTCGCTGACCTCGATCCCGGCCACATCGAGGGCGCGGATCGCAGTGACGAGCACGGTGGAGCCGCCGGAGACGGGCGCCGACACGCGCCCCTCCTCGATGGCCGGTTCGCCCGTGCTGACCGAGCGCAGGACTTCGGCCGCGGCACCCGCTTGCCCGAGGTTCACGACGGTGACCTCGATTCGATCGCCGCCGATCTGGTCCTTCAGCGCTTCGGCGGTGCCGTGGGCGATGACGCGTCCGTGGTCGATGACGACGATGTCCTGCGCCAGCTGATCGGCTTCTTCGAGGTACTGCGTGGTGAGCAGCACCGTCGTGCCCTCCGCAACAAGGCTCTCGATGACGGCCCACATGCCCAGGCGCGAACGCGGATCAAGGCCGGTTGTGGGCTCGTCAAGGAAGAGGATGGACGGCCGCGCGATGAGACTCGAAGCGAGATCGAGCCTGCGTCGCATGCCGCCTGAGTAGGTGCGCACAGGTCGGTCTGCCGCCTCGGAAAGATCGAAGGAGTCGAGGAGCTCCTGCGACCGGCGCTTCACGTACTTGGGCTCGAGGTGGTAGAGGTCGCCGAACATTCGCAGGTTCTCGCGGCCGGTCAGGTACTCGTCAACCGCCGCGTACTGCCCGGTCAGCCCGATCGCCCGTCGGACTTCGTCCGGCTCCTTGACGACATCGAATCCCGCCACCCGCGCGAACCCCTCGGTCGGCGCAAGCAGGGTCGAGAGAATCCGAACCATGGTGGTCTTGCCGGCACCATTCGGCCCCAGGAGACCCACCACCTGGCCCCGCTCGACCGTGAGGTCCATGCCGTCGAGCGCCACCACCTCGCCGAACTTCTTGACCACGCCCTCGGCGAAGACTGCCCTGTCGTCACTCATGGGCAAGACCCTACCCACCGCCTATGACAGCCCGTCAGGGTCTGCGGTCCCCTGCTCGATCGACTGCGACACCAGCACGTATCGCGCCCCGAGGGTCTCGAGCACCTCCGCGCAGTGGTCTCGGCCGCGGGTCTCCATCTGGACGACGATGTCGACCTCGTCCACGCCGAGCCCCGAATCGAGCCGATCGTGCTGCACCTCGAGCACATTGGCCCGGAGGTCCTTGACCTCGGCAAGCAGCCGCGCCAGTGACCCCGGACGATCCGGCACGCGAACGGTGATGGTCAGGTAGCGCCCGGCAGCCGCCAGCCCGTGGCGAATGATGCGCAGCAGGAGGAGCGAATCGACATTGCCCCCGGAAAGGACGATTGCCAGCGGCGGCTCGAACGACGCGGGATCCGCCATGACGGCGGCGGTCGCGGCAGCGCCCGCCGGCTCGACGAGAAGCTTGGCCCGCTCCAGCAGCATCAGCACTGCCCTGGAGAGCTGCACCTCCGACACCGTCGTGACGTCATCGACGTACTTTCGCACCAGCGCGAACGGCACATCGCCCGGACGGCCCACCGCAATACCGTCGGCCATCGTGGCCATCCGCTCGAGTCGAATGGGCTCGCCCGCTGCCAGCGACGCCGGGTAGGCCGCGGCCTCCTGCGCCTGAACGCCGACGATCCGCACGTCGGGGCGCATCGACTTCACCGCCACCGCAACGCCTGCGAGCAGCCCACCGCCACCGGTGCACACGGCGATCGTCCGGACGTCGGGGACCTTCCTGAGGATCTCCAGACCCAAACTCCCCTGCCCCGCAACGATATCTGGATGATCGAAGGGATGAATGAGGACGGCCCCCGTGGTCTCGCCGTATTCGATAGCCGACTGCAGCGCCTCGTCGATCGTCGCACCTGCAAAGCGAACATCCGCGCCATAGGCCCGCGTTGCCTGCACCTTCGGGATCGTGGCGCCCTCGGGCATGAACACGGTCGCGTGCACGCCGAGGAGTTGCGCCGCAAGGGCAACCCCCTGCGCGTGGTTGCCCGCGCTTGCCGCAACGACGCCCCGGGCCCGCTCATCGTCAGAGAGCCGGGCAATGCGGTTGTAGGCGCCACGAATCTTGAACGAGCCTGCCCGTTGGAGGTTTTCGGTGATCAGGTGCACGCGGCCGCCTACGAGCTCCTCGAGCCAGCGTGCCCCCGCGACCGGAAGATCGCGAATCACCCCGTCGAGCAGGTCGGCTGCCGCCTCGATGTCCGCACGGGTGACCGCATCTGGGCTCATGCGCTCGATCCTCCCATCGCTTTCTTGCCGGGGAGGGCCTGTTGGGAAGACAGTCTCGCCAGTGATGCCGCCCGCCGCCCGGCGGATCCGGAAGTGCCGCCATCGCCCCGTACGCCCCCCGAATAGCCGCTCCAAGACCCGCGAGCCTTTGACTCGCCCCGGTGGAAATCCTTGATCTCCTGCGTCTTGTTCCGCATGACCAGCGACCGATCGGTGCCCTGCGAGTCGCGCGGCGCCCGCTGCGAGGCGGCGGTGGCCTCGTCGCGCGCCTGGGTCAGGCGTTCGCGCATGCGCTCGACGAAGGCGCGGTAGAACGCCGCCCGGGCCGTCTGGGCCGTGTGCTGCTTGGTCACCCGGCGGGAGCGTCCACCCGATCGCTCAACGGCCACGTACGCCTCGCGCCGCCATGCACCGACCGTGAGCCACTCCTGCGAGGCCGCGGTCATCTGCACGGCGAGCGATGAGAACAGGGCATCGATGACGTTGAGATCTGACGGCATCCCGTAGGCAAGGACGAAGGTGGAGTTGGATGCGATATCGACCTGCGCGTCATTGGCCCTCGCGATGGCGATGAACAGGGCGATGAGGTGCTGATTGGCCCGCTTGCCCTTCTCGCCGATCGTGATCGTGCGCATCTCGGGCTGCTCGCGCTGCTCCTTCTTCTCCGTTCGAGCCCTCGCCACGGCGAGATCGATGCTCGCCGCCGTCGCCAGGGATTGTGCCTTCATCAAGTACGCGTCGGCCTCGGCGGCGTTGTCGGTGCGCTCGGCCTTGGCCAGGAGTGCCGCGATGCGGTCAATCGACATAGACGGGTACCGCCAATCCGTTGGACTCGTAGCAACTGCGGAGGAGCAGCCCTGACTCCGGTGCCTGCATGTCGCCCGCGAGTCGCACCATGATGCCCCTGAACGTCGCACCGTGCGCGGCCTGCCCCGAAGGATCGGCTCCCCCATCGCCGGGCGACATCGAGTCCGTCGCCTTGAGGTGGTGGGCGAATTCGTGGAGGAGGACGGACTCCCGGCACGCCCACGGCGCCTGCATCGGAATGGCAATCACGCCCTGGGAGTAATGGGCGCGAGCAGCACCGCGGCGCGTACGCAAGGCAACGGTGGGCGTCCCGGGATACGAGGAGACCAAGCGATCCAGGTACGCCTGAGCGGCCGCAAAGTCCCCGAATCGCAACTGCACCGGGAGCTGCAGCCGCGAGCCGAAGAAGTCAATCGGGCCACCGCGATCGATCGCGGCGGACCACTGATCCTCCGCCGAGTAGACCAATGCGCGATCGACGTCACGCACGCCGGCACCGTTCCCTGGGAAGCCGCCTTCCATGCACTGGGTCGCCTCCCCTTCGCTGGGCCGCCTCCCCTTCGCGAGGAAGCCGCCTCCCGCCCGCGGGGATAGAGTCGCAGGGTGGGTCCGGTGGGTCGTCTTCAGGGCGCAATCCGCAACACCCCCATGCTTCGCGATCTTCCCCGCGAGGTCGCCGTCCTCTCCGCCGTCGCGTTCTGCGTCGCCCTCGGATTCGGCATCCTCGCGCCCGCCCTGCCGGTGTTCGCCCGCACGTTCGACGTTACCGCCCTGCAGGCCAGCGCCGTCATCTCCGTCTTCGCTCTCGTCCGATTCGTCACGTCCCCCCTCTCTGGAGCCATGACCGATCGCTGGGG
>WLND01000041.1 GCA_009726075.1 Actinomycetota bacterium | reverse complement strand
CCCCCCCCCCCCGCCCCCCCCGCTCCTTACCCCCACTTGGGCCCCCACACGACCGAGGAAAGAGGGGCGCGAGACGTGCGAGAGGGGCCGGCCTCTTGGCCGACCCCTCCCGTGATGACGTTGCGGCTAGACAGCGAACTCGATCGTGGCGCCCGACTTCTCAGTCAGCACCGTCCTGCGATCGATCGACCCGGTCGGGAGGATCAGGCGAACCGTCCACTCCCCCGGGGCGGCGAAGAAGGCGAAGGTTCCCGCCTTGCTCGTCGGGCTCTCGGCCACGAAATCACCATTGCTGTCAAGCAGTCGCACATAGGCGCCCGCCTTGCTCTCACCGTCGATAACCACGCTGCCCGAGATGGAGTAGTCGCCCGCATGGGTCTTCTCCGGGTTCGCTCCGCACATCAGGATGCCCCGCCGGCCGGTGAACCCGCTGCGTCGCCGACCTGAACCGGCACGCCGACGAGAGACCCATACTCCGTCCAGGATCCGTCGTAGTTCGTGACGTTCTCCCAGCCCAGGACCTCATGCAGGACGAACCAGGTATGCGCCGACCGCTCGCCGATGCGGCAGTAGGCGATCGTCGGTGCACCCTCGGTGAGCCCCGCTCCCGTGTAGAGGTCGACGAGGTCCGCGTCCGACTTGAAGGTGCCATCATCGTTGGCCGACTTCGACCACGGGACGTTGCTGGCGGTCGGGATATGACCCGGGCGCTGCGACTGCTCCTGCGGCAGGTGGGCCGGGGCCAGCAGTCGTCCGGCGTACTCATCGGGGGACCGAACATCGATCAGCTGAACCTTGCCGATCGAGGCGATGACCTCGTCGCGCTTCGACCGCAGCGAGGTGTCCTCGGTCGGGACGGGGTACGACGTCGCCGTGCGAACCGGCACCTCGGTGACGAGTTCACGCCCGTCGAGCTCCCACTTCTTGCGGCCGCCGTCGAGCAGCTTGACGCTGTCGTGGCCGTAGAGCTTGAAGTACCAGTAGGCGTAGGCGGCGAACCAGTTGTTGTTGCCGCCGTAAAGGACGACGGTCGTGTCAGGGCTGATGCCGTTCCTGCTCAGCAGATCGGCGAAGGCCTCCGGCGTGACGAGATCGCGGCGCACCGCGTCCTGGAGATCCTGCTGCCAGTCGACCCTGACGGCGCCGGCGATATGGCCGCCGTCGTAGGCGGATACGTCCTCGTCGACCTCGATGAGGACGACGCTGGGATCGGCTGAGTGCTCGAGCACCCAATCGGCATTGACGAGAACATCTGTGCGTGACATGTGCGTGTTACTCCAATTTGTTGTCGGCATGAAAAGTCATCGGCCCACAGGCGGGCATTGGTCGAAACGGTGGCGCGGCGGGGTGGGTCTGGTCAGGCCCGACAGGCCGTCGCCGTCACCCGGCAGTAGTCGATGCGGCGTCGCTTGGTGAACATCAGCCGCCGGCCACCGCGGGAATGATGGAGATCTGAGCGCCATCGCCGATGGGCGTGTTCAGGCTCTCGAGGAACCGGACGTCATCGTCGTTGACGTAGACGTTGACGAACCGGCGCAGGGCGCCCCCGTCATCGAGCACGCGCGCTGCGATTCCGGGGCACTGGAGATCGAGATCGGCGATCGTCTCCTGAAGCGTCGATCCTGAGACGGTGACCTCAGCGGCGCCTCCGGTGTAGGTGCGGAGGATGGTCGGGATTCGGACGACGGCGCTCATGCGGATACCTCGTTGTATGCGGCTTCGAAGTCATCGAAGGACGGGGAAATGGTGATGGTCGGCTGAGAAGTGGGTGCTACTGCGTCGAGGGTCTTGAGGCCGTCGCCGGTATTGAGCAGCACAACCTCTGCCCCCGGGTCGACGAGCCCTTCGCGAAGCAATTTGCGATACGTCGCAACGACAACGCCGCCGGCGGTCTCGGCGAAGATACCTTCAGTGCGAGCCAGGAGCTTGATGCCCTCGACCACCTCGTCATCGCTCACGTCAGCAATAGCGCCTCCGGTTCGACGCGCGATATCGAGGGCGTACGGGCCGTCTGCCGGGTTGCCGATCGCGAGTGACTTCGCGATCGTGTTGGGCTTGACCGGCTTGCAGAAGTCGTGGCCGTCGCGGAATGCCTGCGACACCGGCGAGCAGCCAGTCGCCTGGGCGCCGAACATCTGGTATCCGCGGTCGTCGACCAGGCCGAGCTGGACGAACTCCCGGAACGCCTTGTCGACCTTGGTCATGAGCGACCCGGAGGCAACCGGCGACACGATCGCGTCGGGCAGACGCCAGCCGAGCTGCTCTGCGATCTCGTACCCGACGGTCTTGCTGCCCTCCGCGTAGTACGGACGGAGGTTCACGTTCACGAATCCCCAGTCGCGCTGGGCCGCAACCTCGGTGCAGAGTCGATTCACGTCGTCGTAGTTGCCGTCGATCGCGACCAGCGTGCCCCCGTAGACGGCGGTCGTGACGATCTTGCCGGCCTCGAGGTTCGACGGCACGAACACGACCGACTTCAAGCCTGCCCGGGCAGCCGCAGCCGCCACGGCATTCGCGAGGTTACCCGTCGAGGCGCACGAAATCGTCTGGTATCCAAGGCGTCTGGCGTTCTCGAGGGCCACCGCCACGACGCGGTCCTTGAACGAATGCGTCGGATTTCCGGAGTCGTCCTTGACCCACACGGTCTCGGCTCCGAGTGCCGCTGCGAGGTTGTCGGCGCGCACCAGCTTGGTGAATCCGGGCTGCAGGCCCGGTCGGTTACCGGCTCCCGGTAGGACCGGCAGCAGTGCCTCGTAGCGCCAGATTGAGTTGGGCCCGGCTTCGATCTGCTCGCGGGTGACGCTCGCAGCCTCGTACGCAACCTCGAGCGGGCCGAAGCATTCGAAGCACGCGTAGCTGGCATCGAGCGGGTACAGGGCACCGCATTCGCGGCACTTGAGGGCATGGGCAGAGCCGATGGCTGCTGCTGGTGCGGTAATGGTCATGAAGTGAGGCCTCTCCTTGCTCATCTGTCCTGTTGTCAGGTCGGAGTTGGCACCGAAATCCAGCGGCCTCACGAATGAGATGTGCTGGATAGGTTGCCGGGGCTTCAACGGGCCGTTTCCCTCTGCCCCTCTTGATGAGGTATTCAGTTATGGACGGAACGATAGCCACCGATCGGACGATTTGCAAAATCGTTCCCCGGATGCCGGATGGACACGACGAAAAGTCGCTGCTACTGCAAGCGTTTGAGGACGTAGGCAGCCGCGTTGTGCCCTGGCACGCCGGAAACTCCACCGCCGCGCCTGGCGCCGGCGCCGCACAGCGTGATGTTCGCGATGTCAGTCTCGACCCCCCAGGTGCCGACCTCGGACTCCTCGTCGGCGAATGGCCAGTCGAGCGGCGTGTGAAAGATGTTGCCGGTCGGGATGTTCAGCGCGTTCTCGATATCGACGGTCGTGTTGACCTCGATGCATGCGTTGCCCTGCGCGTCTCGCCAGAGGCAGTCCTCGATCGGCTCGGCGAGGACGGTGTTCAGGCTCGCGATCACGGCGTCGAGCGCCACCTGCCGCATGCGGTCGTTGTCGTCGGCGAAGAGGCCGTGCGGCGTGTGAAGCGCAAAGACGGTGAGGGTCTGCGCCCCCGCCTGTTGCAGTTCGGGGCCCAGAATGCTCGGGTCGGACAGGCTGTGGCAGTAGATCTCGGCGGGGATCGGCGAGGCGAGCTCACCCCCGGTCGCCAGCGCAAAGGCCGACTCCAGTTGCTCGTACGACTCGTTGATGTGAAAGGTTCCGGCGAACGCGTCGAGCGGATCGACTGATTCGTCGAGCAGTTTCGGCAGTCGGGCCAGGAGCATGTTCACCTTGATCTGGGCCCCGGCTTCGGCCGGTTCTATCGGTGCGCCCGGCGCGCGGCCCAGGAGCTTCTCGAGGACTCGGGGGGCGCAGTTCGCGAGCACGTCAGCGCACGTGATCGTGATCTCACCCGCGTCGCCGCTAGCCGTGACGACGGCGCGGACGCCGTCACTCGACACTGACGTCACGGTCACCCCGGTGCGGATCTCGACCCCGAGGCTGCGGGCACGGTCGGCGAGCGCTCCGGTCAGCGCACCCATGCCGCCAATCGGCACATCCCAGTCACCCGTGCCATTGCCGATGACGTGGTAGAGAAAACACTTGTTCTGATTGAGGTTTTCGTCGTGAGCACCGCTGAAGGTGCCGATCAGGGCGTCGGTGAAGACGATGCCTCGAACGACGTCGTCGTCGAAATCCCGCTCGAGCACCTCCCCAAGGGGCCTCTCGATGAAGTCATTCCAGGACGCATCGTCGCCGACAAGCTCCCTCATCTGGGCGCGCGACCTGAGCGGTTCGGTCAGGGTCGGAAACACCCGCTTGGCCATGTCAGCGGTGCGTGCGTAGAAGGCGCGCCATGCATCGGCGTCGGCCGTCGAGCCAGTGAGGCGTGTCATCTCGGCGTCGAAAGCCGCGTCGTTGTCGACGGGCACCGACAGGCCGCGGGATGGGTCCTTCGGGTCTGGCGTGTACGACGAGACGCTGCGGCGCGCTGTGGTGAGTTCGATGTCGAGGTCTTCTCGGATGTGCGCAGGCAGCAGCGACACCAGATAGGAGTACTTCGACAATCGTGCGTTCACGCCCTCGAAGACCTCGGCCGAGATCGCGGCGCCTCCGACCACATCGCGGGCCTCGAGGAGGATGACCGATCTGCCCGCCTTCGCGAGGTAGCACGCAGCGACCAGGCCGTTGTGGCCGCCGCCGATGATCACGCAGTCAGCCTGCGTGATCACAGGTACAGCCCTGTCCCGGCGTTGCTCGCATGCTGCGCGGCAATTGCATGGACGTCGCGTTCGCGGAGGAGGACGTAGTCGATGCCCTGAAGTTCGACGTTGCCGCGGTCTTCAGGCTCGAAGAGCACTCGGTCGCCGACTTCGACGGTTCTGACGTTCGGCCCGACCGCGACGCATCGCGCCCATGAGAGCTTGCGGCCGACCTGGGCCGTCGCCGGGATGACGATGCCACCGCTTGATCGCCGTTCGCCGTCCTCGCCGGTCTCGCGTACCAGGACGCGATCGTGGAGGAGCTTGATCGGGACGGAGCCATCGGCACTGGGCCGCGTGTTCGGGATCTCTGCCGACGAGCCCCGGGAAGGGGCCGGTGAGGTGGCTGCTTGAGGCTCGGTCGTGTCGGTGGCGGCCATCGCGCTGCCTATGAGCGCCGGCGGGTCATCGCCCGCAGGGCGACAATGCCGACGATGACGGCCCCGGCCATGGCGACTCGCTCCGGACGGATGCCCCCATGCTCATCGGTGAAGATGCCTGCGAGTGCACGGCCACCGCGTTTGGCGAGCGCTCCGGCCGTTGCCTGGCCCTTGAGGGTCGCAATCGACGCCGCGAGTTCTGCGCGTGCCGCCGCAATCTCCGCCTGGAGGTCGACGATGCTCGCCTTGGGGGCCGACGGGGGTGCCGCTTCGTTCGCCATGGGGCCAGAGCCTACGCCCGGAAGTGCCCGCAGGCACCGCGGAGTCGCCGAACGGGGAGCCTTGTTGCATATCTTTTGCAGGTACTGAAGTTCGGCCTTAGGCTCAGTCCATGCATTTATCCCGCCCTGGCCTCGCGCTTACGGCGCTCTGCGTTGCTGCGCTCTCGGCCTGCTCGACCTCTGCGACGAGCGGTTCCCCAAGCGCATCTGATGGCCTCCTCGTCGCCACGACCGTCTCGCCGATCACGTCGATCGCGGCGAGCATCGGCGGCGATCGCGTCCGCATCGAGGGCATCGTTCCCGAGGGCACCAACAGCCACACCTTCGAGCCGGAGCCGTCGGTCGCGGCCCTGCTGAGCACGGCCGACCTCATCCTGGTCAACGGACTCAAGCTCGAGGACCCGACACTGTCGCTCGCCGAGACGAACAAGAAGGCCGATGCCAAGATCGTCGAGATCGGCACCAACGTCCTCCCCGAATCCGACTACATCTACGACTTCTCCTTCCCGAAGGAGGAGGGCAAGCCGAATCCGCATCTCTGGACCGACACGGCCTACACCGTCAAGTACGCCGCAGCCATCCGCGAGGAACTCTCTGCGCTCGATCCAGCGAATGCGGCCTATTACGCAGCCAACTTCACAGCCTTCGAGAAGAAGGTGAACGAACTCGATGCGGCAGTGCGCACGGACCAGCAGACCGTGCCGCAGGGCAACCTCAAGCTGCTCACGTACCACGATGCCTACGCCTACTTCGCAAAGGATTTCGGGTGGCAGGTCATCGGCGCCGTGCAGCCCAAGAACTTCTCGGACCCGAATGCGTCGGACGTTGCCGCGCTCATCGATCAGGTGAAGGCTCAGAACGTCAAGACCATCTTCGGATCTGAAGTCTTTCCGTCGAAGGTTCTCGAGGAGATCGGACGCGCCACCGGCGCCACCTACGAGGATTCCCTCCGCGACGACGACCTGCCCGGCGCGCCCGGCGAGGCCGACCACTCCTGGCTGGGGCTGATGAAATACAACTACGCCACGATGATCAAGGGCCTCGGCGGTCAGACCCCGAGCATCGACGCCGTCGTCGTCGACTCGACGGTGCCAGACAACGCGGTCTACCCCCAGTGACCGGCACCGGGGTCGGCCCCGAGCTCATCAGCCTGAGCGACGTCTCAGCCGGCTACAACCATCATCACGTGCTGTCCGACGTGTCCTTTCACATTCACGAGGACCAGTTCACCGCAGTGGTCGGGCCGTCCGGTGCGGGCAAGACCACGCTGCTGCGACTGCTCCTCGGCGTGCTCAAGCCGTCGCACGGCACCATCACGTCGCAGCCGGGCCTTCGCATCTCCTATGTGCCGCAACTCGAAACAGTGAACTGGAACTTCCCGATCACGGTCTTCGAATGCGTGCTCATGTCACGCACGACAGGGCGGCGCCTGCCGTGGCCCAGCCGCGGCGAGCGTGCTGACGTCACGTCCGTCCTCGACCGCCTCGGCATCGGCAATCTCGCCGAACGCCACATCCGAGAGCTGTCCGGGGGCCAGCAGCAGCGGATGTTCCTGGCACGTGCCCTCCTGCGTCAACCGCAGTTGCTGCTGCTCGACGAGCCCACGAGCGGGGTCGACGTCTCGACCAGGCACGACGTGCTGCACCTGCTCGCCGACCTGCACGAGGACGGCGTGGCCATCGTCCTGACAACCCACGACCTCAATGGCCTCGCCGCCCACCTGCCCCACATCGTCTGCGTGAACGGCGGCATCGTGGCCGATGGTTCCCCCGCCGAGGTCATCACCCCCGACGTGCTCGAGCGCACATTCGGCGCCCGCATGGAGGTCCTCGAACACCTCGGCATGCGGGTTGTCGTCGATGAGGCCCCGCACATGTTCGCGATGAGGGACGGCAACTGACCATGGACGTGCTGCTCGAACCCCTCTCCTATGCCTTCTTCATCAAGGGGCTCGTCGTCGCGAGCCTCGCCGGCGCACTCCTCGGCTTCATCGGCGTCTTCATCGTGCTGCGCGGAATGAGCTACATCGGCCACGGCCTCTCGCACTCGATCTTCGGCGGATTCGCTGCAGCGCAACTGTTTGCAGCGCAGTTCTACCTCATCGGCGCAGGTATCTGGGGCATCGCCTCGGCCCTGGCGATCACGACCGTTGCCAAGCGCGGACGTGTCGGCGCCGATGCCGCGATCGGGGTCATCACGACAGCGTCGTTCGCGCTGGGCGTCGCCCTGTTCGCGAAATTTGGCACGAGCGGGCCGTCATTCGAGAATGCGCTGTTTGGCAGCATCCTGGGCATCACCACCGAGCAGATCGTCGGGCTCGTGGCAGTGAGCATCCTCACGGCCGCGTTCGTGTTCCTTCGCTACCGCGCCCTCCTCTTCAGCACCTTTGATCCCGACGTCGCCGACGTGTCGGGGGTGAGAGTCGGACGTATCGAGGCCATGCTCATGATCGTCCTCTCACTGGCCATCCTGGCCACGCTCACCGTGATCGGCGTGACCCTTGTCGCGGCGATGCTCGTGATCCCCGCCGTGGTTGCCCGCATGCTCACCGACTCGTTCGGCCGCATGCTTGCGATCAGCACCGTGGTCGGGGTCTTCTGCGGCTTCGTCGGGATGTACGCGAGCTACTTCGCCGGAGTGCCCTCCGGCACCATGATCGTCCTCGTCGGCGCGGCCGTCTTCGTCATCGTCCTTGCCTTCACGGGGGGCCGGGGAATGCGGCGCTCCGCCGGGCTCGACAGCCATGCCGATGCCCCGCTCCTCACGCCCATGGGAGCCAAGTGAAACTCGAAATCGGCTCGAAAGCGCCGGCGTTTACGCTGACCAGCGACGACGGAAGCCCGGTCAGCCTTGCCGACTTCACCGGACGGAAGGCACTCCTCTACTTCTACCCGGCAGCCCTGACACCGGGGTGCACCAAGCAGGCTTGCGATTTCCGCGACAACCTCGAAATGTTCGACAGCGCCGACTACGTCATCGTCGGGATATCCCCCGACAAGCAGGCAAAGCTCGTCAAATTCCGTGAGACCGAGACCTTGCCGTTCACGCTGCTCTCCGACCCCGATCACGCTGTCATGGAGGCGTACGGCGCCTGGGGGCACAAGCAGCTCTACGGCAAGACCGTGACCGGAGTCATCAGATCAACGATCGTCGTCGGTCCAACGGGCCTCGTCGAGGTGGCGCAGTACAACGTCCGGGCGACGGGGCATGTCGCGAAGCTCATGCGCGACCTCAGCCTCTCCTGACCCTTCGGTCCGTCGCCTAGACTGCGCCTCACGCGGGAGTGGTGGAATTGGCAGACACGCAGGTCTTAGGAACCTGTGTCTTCGGACGTGCGGGTTCAAGTCCCGCCTCCCGCACAGGTTCTTCCTCACAAATTCTCACCCTCTGTCGCCACT
>WLND01000040.1 GCA_009726075.1 Actinomycetota bacterium | reverse complement strand
GCCCGCAACCCGATCGGCTTCGGGCGCCCCGCGCTCTCCAACCGGGTGACGGTCTTCAGCGCGACAAAGTAGTCCGGATGGCGTGACACGGCTCCGTTGCTAGCCTTCGGTCATGGCATTGCGTCGAATCGCTTCGGCTTCCCTCGCCCTCGGCATCGTCGGCTCGCTGGCAGGAGCTACGGGGGCGTTCGCGTCCGACACGGCGACCTCATCGATCGCCGCGTACACACTCATCGCACCGACATCAGAGGTGCCGTCGGGCCTGCTGGCACGGGCGGTCATCGCATCCGGCGCGGGCTGCCCGGCACTAAGCGGAAGCACCGGTGCTGGGCGGACGTTCGCCCTGCGGATGCAACTGAGGCCCAAGCCCGCGCTAGCCGGGGCGGCGTATTCCGCGGTCGAAGTATGCGAGCGCGGCATCCCGGTCGACACCGTGAGTGCCATGGTCGGCAGCAGGGTCATCCCTGCTGCCCTGCCGCGACGGATCGAGCGCATCGCGATCAGCGGAGACAGTGGATGCCGGATCACATCATGGGAGGTTCAGGACTGCTCGAACACCAGCGCCTGGCCCCTCGCGCGGATCAGCCGAAATATGGCCAAGGACAACCCAGACGTCATCATCAATCTCGGCGACTACTTCTATCGGGAGGCGGTGTGCCCGGCCGATAACCAGAGCTTGTGCGCATCGAGCCCGCCGCCGCCCGGCAACCTCCCCGTCACCGGAAGTGCGATGGGTTGGATCGCCGATGCGCTCATCCCCATGCAGCCAGTCTTCGATGCAGCGCCGATCCTCATGTTGCGCGGCAACCACGAGTCCTGCGCACGGGGTGGCATCGGGTTCTTCCTGTTCTTCAGCCCACAGCGGTCAACGGCCCTCCAGTGCGCCCCTTCGATCGTCGACGGGGCCGTGGTCGTGCCGAGCGACGACATCAGCCCCACGTGGCACGTAAGCTGGCAGGTCGGCGCGAGCGATGCCACAGCGCACACGCTCGACCTTGAGGTCATCGACTCGGCCTATGGCCAGGACGGAACGGTCAGTTCCTTTGCAGCCATTCAACGGTCGAGCTATGTCGCGGCAGCGAGCCATGTGTCGAAGAGCCGACCGGACGAAGCTTGGCTCCTCACCCACCGTCCGATCTTCGGGATGACCTCCACCCAGCTCACCAATGGCGGTCCGGTGTGGAACTCGGCAGATCAGGCGGCAGCAGCCCAAGGCCTCCTCGGCGGCTTCAGCCTGCTGCTTTCGTCGCACATCCACGTGGCTCAGGCGGTGAACATCCCTGGCCAGCCGGGCCAGATCGTCCTCGGAAACGGGGCCTCCTCGCTCTTCCCTGCTACCGGGTACGACACCCCCTCGTATGGCCCACTGAGCAACCTCGATGGCTCGACTCTGTCGCCGTTGGCGACGCCGTACCCGGCGCCGACGAGCACCTGGACCGATGTTCGCTTCGGCTACGCCATTGCGACGCCGGGAGCGCGTTCGACGTCGTGGACGCTCGAGCACCGAGATGACCGGGGCCGGCCGTTCGCGCTGTGCGCCGTGGCTCGGCGGTCCGCGAATTGCCGATCAACCTCGTGAGGCGCTGATCCCAGAGCCGGGTGTTGATCCCGAGAAGTCGGCGCTCCTCGGCTACCCGAAGACGGACGGACGTTTCATGAGCAGGCGGTACAGCGACTGCTGGATCTGCTCGCGCACCTGATCGGTGAGGTTGAACACGAGCATCGGATCGTCCGCGGCGCCATCCGGGTACTGGTCGGTCGGGATCGGATCACCGAAGTGGATGAACCACTTGCTCGGCAGCGGCACCAGTCCGAGCGGACCGAGCATCGGAAAGGTCGGGGTGATCGGGAAGTACGGGAGGCCCAGCAGGCGGGCCACGGTCTTCGCGTTGGCGATCATCGGGTAGATCTCTTCGGCTCCGACGATCGCGGTCGGGATGATCGGGGCCTTCATGCGCAGGGCCGCGGCCACGAATCCGCCTCGGCCGAAGCGCTGGAGCTTGTAGCGGTCGCTGAATGGCTTGCCGATGCCCTTGAACCCCTCGGGCCAGACGCCGACCACCTCGCCCCGGCCGAGCAGCCGCTCCGCATCGGGGGTGCAGGCGAGCGTGTGGCCCGCCTTGCGAGCGAGCTCCCCGAGAAAGGGGGTCTGGAAGACCAGGTTGGCCCCGAGCATCCGCAGGTGGCGATGGGCGGGGTGGTCATCGAGCAGGGCTACCTGGGTCATCATCGCGTCAAAGGCCACGGTGCCCGAGTGGTTCGCGACGACGAGCGCGCCCGTCGTTGCAGGGACGTTTTCCAGGCCGGACGACTCGACGCGAAACCACGACCGGTAGAGCGGCCGCAGTATCGCCATGAGGACGTGGTCGTTGAGCTCAGCATCGAATCCGAACTCATCGACGGCGTAGTCGCCGGCGCGTCGGCGCTCGATGAACTCCCAGACCTGCTCCAGCGTGGCCCGCAGTTCGTCGGGCAGGGCGCTGAGCTCTGAGTCGGAAGGGGGCTCGACTGGAGGCGTCGCTTCACCGGCAGGGGGCGCGGACGCCACCTTCGTGCTCCTCCTGGCCGCAGGCTGCGGGCCCGTGTTCCCCACGAGCCTTGCCGCCTTGGACGGTGAGAGGCGGTTGGCTGCTGCGTCGATCGGAATGATGCGCGCTTCAGGCGACATCGCTCATCTCCTCACCGCGTGCCAGGAAGTCCTCGAAGGCCTCCTGGGTGGTGCGGTCGGGCCGGTAATCAAAGGTACGCGAGACCAGTGAGGTGTCAAGAACTCGACCGTAGGTGATGAAGCGCACCTGCTCGTACGAGAAATCAAGCAGCCCCGCGCTGCTCAGGCTGCGACCGACCGGGGTCAGGAGGAACTCGGGCAGCGCCAGCCGCAGGTGGCCGGAGAGCCTGATCGCCTGCGACAGGGTCATCACCCCATCCCCTGCCACATTGAACGTGCCGACCTGCCGCGCGTGCACCGCCCTGCGCAGGATCTCGAGCCCGTCGTCCACGTGAATGAACTGGAGCCTCGCGTCGTAGCCGAGCACGGTCGGAATGACCGGGAGCGAGAAATAGGCGCTCATGGCGGTGTCGATGTGACGTCCCATGAAGTTCGCGAACCTAAAGGTCGTGACCGCCACGTCGGGTCTCCGACGGGCGAAGCCGCGCACATAGCCCTCGACCTCGGAGGAATCCTTTGGCCAGCCCGCCGTCGGGGCGTGCTTGGGTTCCATGTCCTCGGTGAACATCGCCGGGTCTTTCGCGCCGCATCCATAGACGCCTGACGTCGACTTCACGACCAGCGACTGAAGGCTCGGCGTCTTCTGGCAGGCCGCCAGCAGCTGCATGGTGCCGATGACGTTGATCTCTTTCATCGTGCTGCGTCCGCCGGCCTGCTTGGGAGTTGCGATGACGCCCATGTGCACGACGGTATCGACCCGGGCATCGCCCATGACCTTGGCGATGACCGGATTGCGGATGTCCGCTCGAATGAAATCAATGCCCGGGATCGGGACAACAGGAGGCACCACATCAACGCCGATGACCCGGTCAACGCCCGGATCGCCTGCCAGGTTCTCGGCGATGCGACTGCCGAGATACCGGGAGGCTCCCGTCACGAGCACGATGCGACCCATGTTGCCCCTCACCTCGGACCCCTCCCGAAGGAGGGCGAGACCGCTACTTCTTGTTGCGGCGCTGGACTCGCGTCCGACGAAGCAGCTTGCGGTGCTTCTTCTTAGCCATCCGCTTGCGACGCTTCTTGATGACTGAGCCCATTAACGAATCCTCGCGTTGATTGGTGGCAGCGGACAGGCCGCTGAGCACGACGTCTTAATGCAGTATGCGAATCGGAGCCTACCGCCGATTGCAGCGGTACTCGGGCACGGGGCGGTTCGATGCCCGCCTCGGCACTGGATCTGCCCGTCAGGCAGTCTCGACAAATGAGTCGCGCAGGTAGGTGTGCACGGCCTGCTCGGGCACCCGGAACGACCGTCCCACGCGCACAGCCGGCAGTTCACCACCATGAACGAGGCGGTACACCGTCATCTTGGACACGCGCATCACGGCTGCAACTTCGGCAACCGTCAGGAATCGAACCTCAGACAAGGCCCGATCAGGGGTCGTTGACATCTCACACCGAACTTCCTGCTTCACGAACCGCACCGGCTTCCCCTCCGGTGAGCAACAGTCGTCAAGCGATTCGCACAATAGTGGCGAATGGTGCCCGTGGGGAAGTTGGTTCCGGAGATTGAGAGGGAATCAACCCGCTGATCGGGATGGTCCGTGAGCGCGAGCGCAGGGCCGACGATGCCGCCACCCGCGCGCCTAGAACCACCCGTGGGGATCGATCTCAAGGCCCCACCGCGGGAAGCACGCCTCACGGGTTGCGGCGATGGCCTGGTCAACCGGATCGCCCGGGTCGTGCCCGTCGTTGAATGGCCTGGGCCACGGTTGGCGTCCGTCGGTCATGACCGAGGGGGCAACTCGGCCGAGGGAGGCTCGCACATACGCGAGGTAATCGTCCGGGACAGCCGTCGACGGCTCGATGCGATGGTCCGCCGCCTCGGCGATGAGGTGGGTCCAGGCCCGCGGCACGACATCGACCCACTCGTAGCCCCCGCCCCCGACCGCGAGCCACTTGCCCCCTGCGAACTTGTGCGCCCAACGATGCAGCGCCTCGTAGGTCATGCGCTGGCCGTCGAGGGTCATGGTCAGGTTCGCCAGCGGGTCCTCGAGGTGCGAATCGACCCCCTGCTGGGTCACGAGCACCTGCGGGGCGAATGCGCCCAGGAGATCCGGCACCACGGAGTGGAGGGCCCGAAGAAACCCCTGGTCGCCGGTGCCAGCAGGCAGGGCCACATTGACGGCCGTACCGGGCGCATTCGGGCCTCCGGTCTCAAAGGGCCACCCGGTGCCCGGAAACAGCGTGGCGGGGCTCTCATGGATGGAGATGGTCATCACCCGGGGGTCGTCCCAGAACATCGCCTGGACACCGTCGCCGTGGTGGACGTCGACATCGACGTACGCAACCCGCTCGACCCCCTGCTCGAGCAGCCAGCCGATGGCCACTCCGATGTCGTTGTAGACGCAGAATCCCGACGCCGCGCCCGGCATCGCATGGTGCAGGCCCCCGGCGAGATTCACCGCGTGCTCGACCGATCCGCTCCAGACCGCCTGGGCCCCCATGATGGTCGCCCCCGCAACGCGCAGCGAGGCCTCGTGCATGCCGGAGAACACCGGCGTATCGCCGGTGCCCAGGCCCCTGGCCAGGTCGGTGAAGGACGGATCGATCGACGCGTGCTGCACCGCTTGGACGTAGCCGGCTTCGTGCACCCGCAGCACATCCTCGATGTCGGCCAGCAGCACCGGGGTCAGCATGGTCACGTTGTCGTGGTCGAACAGGCCGAACTCTCGTGCGAGGCGCATGGCGAGCTCGACACGCACCGGCGCAAGCGGATGGCCCGGGCCGAAGTCGTAGGCCCTCAGCCGCTCGTCCCACACCACCGCGACTCGCTCACTCATGAGCCTGACCGTCCTTTCGTGCTCTCAATCCGCCGACGCCGCATTCAGCCCCACCCGCCGGCATGAACGGTCAGCCTGCCGACAGTTCGCGGCTGCGATCTCGTGCCGCCTCGATCGCCTCGCGCACGCTTGTGAGGACCTCATGTCCATCGAGGACGGCAACGGCCGCTGCCGTCGTACCCCCGGGCGAGGTCACGTTGGCACGCAGGACGGACGGGGCCTCGTGGCTCACCTCGAGCAGGCGCGCCGCCCCGAGCAGGGTCTGGACCACCGAGGTTCGAGCCACATCGTCCGGAAGCCCGACCGATCTGGCGCCCTCGAGCATCGCCTCCGCGAGGTAGAACAGGTAGGCGGGGCCGCTGCCAGAGACGGCGGTGACGGCGTCCTGAAGGTGCTCGGGCACGTCGACAACCGCACCGACCGAGCCGAGAAGAACCCGCGCGCGGGTGAGGGCCTCGTCCGGGCAGCTCGCCCCGGGGCTGATGCCGGTGACCCCGCTCTCGATGCGGGCTGGCGTGTTCGGCATCGCCCGAACCACGTGGGCCTGCGGCACGACAGCTTCGATCGAGGCCGTCGTGATCCCAGCGGCAATGGAGATCACGAGGGTCTGGTCGTCGATGCTCGGTGCGATCTCGTCAACGACGCCCCGGACGTCCTGGGGCTTGACGACGAGGATGACCACGTCGGCGCCCGCGCACGCGTCGACAGGTGTTGCCAGGAGCACTCCTAGGCGCCCCGCGAGGTCGGCTGCGCGATCCTCTCGCTTCTCCGCGACGACCACGATGGGCTGCGGAGTCATGCGGCGCTGGAACCCCACGATCAGGGCCTCGCCCATCACACCGCCTCCGATGACAGCGATCCGAGTCATTCGTCCACCTCCGTCCTAGGGAACCAACGTGCCATCAAGCGCCCGGCAGCCATGACCTGACGGTCGACGCCAGTCCGCTCGGCCGTTCTGCCAGCCCTCCGACAAGGCGCCCGAACCACTCCGGGCCGAACGGCACGAACACGCGCACGCGCTCACCGAAATCGACGAGGCGCTGCTGGGTGGCCTCGGCGCGGCCGAGGTACATGGCGAATTCGTAGTCGTCGGACTCGCGCAGGTAGCGGCCGGCCAGCACCTCGACGATGTCGATGATGCGCTGGTCATGGGTCGCAAACGACGGCGAGGCCGCATCGCCGCGCTTGAGCAGGAGCTTGGCACATCGAATGAACGACTTGTCGACCTCGATCGAGTGCGCGAACCGTTCGGAGGTCGGCACGGCGTGCCCGGTGCCCTCCTTGGCAATGCGCACCCGGCCGGTGGCCTCGCGACAGTCGCGCTCGGTACGGCGCAGCGATGCCTGCAGGGCCACCCCTACGTCGCGTCCGATCGCCTGCTGCCGGCGAACGGCCTGGATGCAGGCGTCGATGAGATCGACCTCGCGGGTGGCGACGGTCACCGGAACGCTGTGATCGGTGGCTAGCGCGCAGAGCTCATGGAGCGCCTCCGGCCCCCGCCGCACGGCCAGCAGGGGTGCCGGCACGATGATCTCGGCAATCGAGCCGAGGCCCGCAGCGCCGAGCAGCGACATCATCGACTCGTAGTCGGACACCACTGCATCGAGCTCGTCCGCGGACTCCGGCAGCCAATTGCGCTCGAGGGCGACGAACCTCCCCGAATCTGCCAGATCATGGACCGATGCCATCGCCTCGGCCGGCGAATCCCCGCCGGCAACCCGGTGCACCAGCCCGCGCCCAAGGCCGGTGCTGGCCAGCAGGGGTCCGACACGGTCATTGCTGGCCATGTCTGCGACGACGCTTCGAACCCGGCTCACGCCATGACCCTACGCCGTGACCGGGCCCTCACGGCACCTGCTTCAGGTGGTGGCGCGCGAAGTCAAGGGCCTCGGTCAGGTCGGCCTCGCGGTCTGCTCGTGAGGGGGCGCTTCGCGTGCTCACCTCGACGATGACATCACCCGCAAACCCCGTGCGCACGAGCCGATCAAGGAATCCCGAAACAGGCTGCTCTCCCCGGCCAGGAATCAGGTGCTCATCGCGGGCCAGGCCCGTGCCGTCGGCGAGGTGCACGTGCACGAGTCGGTCGGCAAGGTCGGTCGCCATCTCGAGCGCATCGCTGCGCGAGACAGACGTGTGGGAGAGGTCGAGGGTCACGTGCGGGTAGTCGTCATCGCGGACGTCCCAGCCGGGCGAGTATGCCGGCAACGCCTGCGAGGCGGCCCGCCACGGGAACATGTTCTCGACGGCGAACCGGACGTCGGTCTCGTCGCGCATCGCGGCCAGGCCCTGCACGAAGCCGCGGGCGTATGACCGCTGCCACCGAAAGGGCGGATGCACGACCACGGTCTGGGCCCCGAGCAACTCCGCAGCCGCCTGCGCGCGGATCAGCTTGCCCCACGGATCGGTGCCCCAGACGCGTTGCGTCACGAGGAGGCACGGAGCATGGATCGACAGAATCGGGGTCTGGTAATGATCGACGAGCGCCTTCAGCGCATCGGGATCCTGGCTGATGGCGTCGGTGCCGACCATCACCTCGACGCCGTCGTAGCCGAGCCTGGCTGCCATGTCGAACGCCGCGGCCGTGTTCTCCGGGAAGACCGACGAGGTCGACAGGCCAACCCGCACGCTCACGCGCGCCGCCAGCGGTCGGTGACGATCACAGCGACCCAGACGAGCAGGGCCCCGACAAGACCGACCACGACGGCGACAAGGCTGTACCGCTCCGGCCCGAGCGAGAGCGCGAACCAGTTCGACAGGTACGGGATGTACAGGACCGACAGGAACATGACCACCATGAGGGCCACGATGCCGAGCCGGATCGCATTGAGCGGCCGCGCGCTCTGAAGGAGCACGGCCGTAGTGACGATGAACAGGGTGACCGTGGCCGCCGACATCGCGCTCGAGACCGGCTCGCCGATGTTCAGGGCGATGCCGTAGCTCGTGAACGCCGAGACTGCCGCGATCGCGCCGGCCGGTGCCGAGAAGAGCAGGACGCGACGGAAGAATCCGGGCCTAAAGCGTTCGGTGTTCGGCATGAGGGCCAGGAAGAAGCCCGGGATCCCGATCGTCAGGGCCCCGATGAGCGACAGGTGGCGCGGAAGGAACGGGAAGGCCACCGCGAACACCCCGGTCGCGACCGACGTGATGATGGCGTAGAACGACTTCGTCAGGAAGACGTCGGAGACCCGTTCGATATTGCCCAGAACCCGACGCCCCTCGGCCACCACGCTCGGCATGACCGACCACTTGTCGTCGAGCAGCACCAGCTGCGCCACCGCTCGCGTCGCTCCGGATCCGGAACCCATCGCGATGCCGAGATCGGCATTCTTCAGCGCCAGGACATCGT
>WLND01000004.1 GCA_009726075.1 Actinomycetota bacterium | reverse complement strand
TCGATCTACCGCGATCTCGGCGTCCGTGCCGGCGAAGGCGTCAGCGTCACGGCGAGCAACGCACCCGCAGGAGGAGCACGATGACCGATTCACAGCTTGGCGCAGTTGGCCTCGATCCCTGGTGGCTGGTGCTGATCAAGGTGGTGGCCATCTTCGCGATGCTCGTGCTCCTCACCCTCTTCACCATCTGGTGGGAGCGCCGCGTCGTCGCGCGCATGCAGCATCGGGTCGGCCCGAACCGCGTCGGCCCCTTCGGCCTCCTGCAATCGCTCATGGACGGCATCAAGCTGGCCCTGAAGGAGGAGATCATCCCCAAGGGCGCCCATCTGGCGGTCTACTGGATTGCGCCGGTCATCTCCGCCACCACCGCGTTCATTGCCTTCGCGGTGATCCCCTTCGGGCCGACCGTGTCGATGTTCGGGGTTCAGACGCCGCTTCAGCTCACTGACTTCCCGGTGTCGGTCCTCTACGTGCTGGCGATTGCGTCCATCGGCATCTACGGCATTGTGCTTGCTGGCTGGTCGTCCGGGTCGACCTACCCGCTTCTCGGCGGCCTGCGCTCGAGTGCCCAGATGATCTCCTACGAGATCGCCATGGGCCTGTCATTCGTCGCCGTGTTCCTGTACGCCGGATCCATGTCGACGTCCGCGATCGTGATCGCCCAGCAGCCAATCTGGTACGCGATCATCCTGCTGCCGTCCTTCCTTATCTACGTCACCGCGATGGTGGGCGAGACCAACCGAGCCCCCTTCGACCTGCCCGAGGCCGAGGGCGAGCTCGTCGGCGGCTTCCATACTGAGTACTCGAGCCTGAAGTTCGCACTCTTCTTCCTCGCGGAGTACATCAACATGGTCACCGTGTCCGCGCTGGCGACGACGCTGTTCCTCGGCGGGTACCTCGCCCCCTGGCCGCTGTCGCTCTGGGACGGCGCCAACAGCGGCTGGTGGCCAATGCTCTGGTGGCTTGTCAAGGTTCAGATCTTCATCTTCGTCTTCATCTGGCTTCGTGCCACCCTGCCGCGCATGCGCTACGACCAGTTCATGAAGTTCGGCTGGAAGGTCCTGATCCCGGTCTCAATCGGCTGGATCCTCATCGTGGCAACGGCCCGGGTCATGCGCGATCAAGTATCGATCACGAACAACGAGCTGCTCATCGGCGGAGCCGCTCTCATCGTCCTGCTGCTGCTCGTCTCGTGGTTGCTCCAGTCGCGATCGGATCGCAGGGAGAACGCCCGCGCCGAGCGTGAGCAGCTGCGAGCGCAAGGCGAGTTCGATGCAATGGCGGGCGGGTACCCCGTGCCTCCGATGCCAGGACAGCAGCCCATCTTCGCGAGTCGCAGGGACAACGCCGGCATCACCATCGTGCAAGAACGTAGCGACGTCACTCAGGAGGCCATCGATGGCTGAACTACCCCAGGTCGTTCGCGGATTCGGGGTCACCTTCTTCACGATGTTCAAGAAGGTCGTCACCGAGCAGTACCCGGAGGATCGAGATAAGTACCCGCCGAAGCCGCGGTTTCATGGACGTCACCAGCTCAACCGCTGGGCCGATGGCCTCGAGAAGTGCATTGGCTGCGAGTTGTGCGCCTGGGCCTGCCCGGCCGATGCGATCTTCGTCGAGGGCGCCGACAACAGCGATGAGGAGCGATTCTCACCGGGCGAGCGCTACGGCAGGGTCTACCAGATCAATTACCTGCGCTGCATCTTCTGCGGACTGTGCATCGAGGCCTGCCCCACTCGCGCGCTCACGATGACCAACGACTATGAGCTTGCCGACTCCAGCCGTGCGGCCCTGATCTACGAGAAGGTCGACCTGCTCGGGCCAATGCTGCCGGGCATGCTGCCCGCTCCGCACGCGATGGTTCCGGGCACGACCGATACCGACTACTACGCCGGCAAGATCAAGGGCTCGGTGCCTGAGCAGGCGGCCCCGGCAGAAGCCGAGGCAACCTCATGAACGGCGAGGCGTGGGTCTTCTGGATCAGCGGCGGGTTCGCCGTCATCGGGGCTCTAGGGCTGGTGCTGTCGCGCAAGGCGGTGCACAGCGCACTCTGGGTTGCGTTCACGATGATCAATCTCGCCATCCTCTACGTCGCCAATGCCGCGCCGTTCCTGGGCATGGTCCAGGTGATCGTCTACACCGGTGCAGTGATGATGCTCTTCCTCTTCGTCCTCATGGTGGTGGGCGTCGACTCGTCAGACTCGCTCATCGAGACCCTGAAGGGACAGCGGCTGCTGGCGATCGTGTTCGGCCTCGGTCTCGCCGGGCTCCTCGTCTTCGGGATCGGCAACGGCCTGATGAACGCCGGCAGCGTCGGGCTCGACGAGGCGAACGCGGCCGATGGCGGCAACGTGCAGGGCATCGCGCGCCTGATCTTCACCGACTACCTCATTGCCTTCGAGGCAACGTCCGCACTGCTCATTACCGCAGCGCTCGGCGCAATGGTGCTGGCGCACCGAGAGCGCTGGACTGCGAGGGCGTCACAGGAGGAGCTCTCCAAGCAGCGGTTCCTCTCCGGCGTGCACCCGGGCAACCTGCCCACGCCTGGCGTCTACGCGCGGCACAACGCAGTCGACACACCGGCGTTGCTGCCTGACGGGTCGATCAGTCTCGAGAGCATTCCGCGACCGCTCGAGGCGCGGGGCGATATCAGGGCCATCGATCACCACGAGGTCAACGAGGTCAAGGAGATTGACGCGCCATGAACCCGTCCAACTACGTGATCCTCTCGGCCGTGCTCTTCACCATCGGCGCCGTTGGCGTGCTCGTCCGCCGAAACGCGATCATCGTCTTCATGTGCGTTGAGCTCATGCTCAACGCCGCGAACCTCGCGTTCGTGGCCTTCGCGCGGATGAACGGCAACCTCGACGGCCAGGTGGTGGCGTTCTTCGTCATGGTCGTCGCTGCGTCCGAGGTGGTTGTCGGCCTCGCGATCATCGTCACCATCTTCCGGACGCGGAGATCCGCGTCAATCGACGAACCAAACCTGCTCAAGTACTAGCAAGCCCTGCCCGCCAGCACTCGGGCAGCTCGACAACGGATAGGACCAGATCGTGACGAACGAGGAGGCGCGGTGATCAACGCCGGCGCTGTCGTCTGGGCAGAGGGTGCACCCGTACTGCAGGAGGTCATGCCTGCGACAGGCGTGTTCTCGCTGATATGGCTGCTTATCGCGTTGCCGTTGTTCGGCGCGGCGGTGCTCTTGCTCGGGGGCCGACATACGAACAAGTGGGGCCCGTATCTCGGGGTGCTGACCGTATTCGGGTCGGCGGTCATCGCCGTGCTAATGCTGCTCGGGCTCATGGCCAGGGGAGCGGAGGAGCGGTCGATCGGGCAGAGCCTGTTCACCTGGGTATTCGCCGGTCGGTTCGAGGTCAACATGGCCTTCCAGCTGGATCAGCTTTCGCTCGTGTTCGTGCTGCTCATCACCATCGTCGGCACCCTGATCCACATCTACTCCCTTGGGTACATGTCGCATGATCCCGACAAGCGCAAGTTCTTCGGCTACCTGAACCTGTTCGTCGGTGCCATGCTGCTGCTGGTCCTGGCCAATAACTATCTGCTGCTGTACGTCGGGTGGGAGGGCGTTGGCCTGGCCAGTTACCTGCTCATCGGCTTCTGGCAGATCAAGCCGACAGCGGCTGCAGCGGCCAAGAAGGCGTTCATCATCAACCGGGTTGGCGATGTCGGCCTGAGCATCGCGATCATGGTCATCTTCGTGACGTTTGGGTCGGTGACCTTCTCCGACGTCTTCGGTCAGGCCGGTTCCGCCAACGAAGGCACGCTCACGGCGATCGGGCTGCTGCTGCTTCTCGCGGCTGCAGGCAAGTCGGCCCAGTTCCCGCTGCAGGCCTGGCTGCTTGACGCGATGGAGGGCCCGACTCCCGTGTCGGCGCTCATTCACGCGGCGACGATGGTCACCGCGGGCGTCTACCTGATCGCCCGAAGCAACGCGATTTACGACCGGGCGGTCTGGGCCGCCACGGCGGTCGTGGTCGTCGGTCTCATCACGATCTTCATGGGTGCCATCATCGGATCCGCGAAGGACGACATCAAGAAGTCGCTCGCCGGCTCGACGATGAGCCAGATCGGCTACATGATCATGGCGGTCGGCCTCGGGCCGATCGGCTATGTCTTCGCGATCTTCCACCTGCTTACCCATGGCGTGTTCAAGGCCGGCCTGTTCCTCGGGGCGGGTTCGGTCATGCACGGCATGAAGGATCAGGTCAACATGCGTCGCTATGGCGCCTTACGCGCGGCGATGGTCGTCACCTTCGTGACATTCATGGCCGGGTACCTGGCGATTATCGGCATCCCGCCGTTCTCGGGTTTCTGGTCGAAGGACGAGATCATCCACGCGGCGTTCGAACGGAGCCCCATCATCGGCGGGCTGGCCATCTTGGCGGCCGGAATCACGGGCTTCTACATGACCCGCATGGTCGCGATGACCTTCTTCGGCAAGGCCCGCTGGGAGGACGACGTGCATCCGCACGAGTCACCCGCCGTGATGACCATCCCGCTCATCATCCTGGCGATCGGCTCGACATTCCTGGGCATGGCGCTGCTCTTCTGGGGCAACATCGAAACGTGGCTCGAACCGGTCGTTGGATTTGCCACCGCGAAGTCGCCGATCTCCACCACGACCACGATCGCGCTGTCACTCGCGTTTGTCATCGTGGGCGCAGTGATCGGCTGGATCAGCTACGCCCGCCGCGAGGTGCCGATCGTCGCGCCCCGCGGCTCGTGGCTGACTCGCGCCGCGCGACAGGACCTCTACGGCGACGCCGTGAACGAGAGCCTGGTCGTGCGACCATCGTTCCTGCTCTCCCGCGTGCTCATCTGGTTCGACAGCCGGGTCGTCGACGGGATCGTCAACGGTAGTGCCGCGATCGTCGGGGGATCATCTGGTCGCCTGCGTCGCTACCAGAGCGGGTTCGCCCGTTCGTACGCCCTGTCCATGGTCGGAGGCGCCGTCTTTGTCCTGCTCGCTCTGGTTCTGGTGAGGCTCTCGTGAACACGTTCCCCTGGCTGACCGCGCTCGGGGTGCTCCCGCTGGTCGGAAGCATCATCGTGGCACTCCTCCCGAAGTCCCGGCCGAGCCTGGCCAAGCAATTGGCCCTGCTCATCGCTCTCGCGACGTTGGGGCTCACCATCGCGATGGCCCTGCAGTTCGATGGCGGGTCCGCGGAGCCCTTCCAGTTCACCGAGAGCTACTCGTGGATTCCAGCGTTCGGGATCTCGTACTCCGTCGGTGTCGATGGCATCGGCCTGGTGCTCGTGGCCCTGGCCGCAACGCTCGTACCGGTGGTCATCCTCGCCGGCTGGAACGATGTCGAGGGCGACTCGTCCAAGGGCTCCGGCAGCGTCAAGGGCTACTTCGCCCTCATCCTCGTCCTCGAGACGTTGATGATCGGCGTGTTCTCGGCCACCGACCTGTTCCTGTTCTACGTCTTCTTCGAGGCCATGCTCATCCCGGTCTATTTCATGATCGGACGATTCGGCGGCCCGCAGCGGGCATACGCGGCCGTGAAGTTCCTGCTCTACAGCCTCGTCGGCGGGCTGCTGATGCTGGCGGCGTTGATCGGGTTGTACGTCGTCTCCGCGAACCTCACGGGCACCGGCACCTTCGACTACCTGTCGCTCGTCGGGCTCGACATCGACCCGATGACCCAACGTCTGCTCTTTGCGGGGTTCTTCATTGCGTTCGCGATCAAGGCGCCGCTCTGGCCATTCCACACATGGCTTCCCGACGCAGCTGCTCAGTCCAAGCCCGGCACGGCGGTGCTCCTCATCGGCGTACTCGACAAGGTCGGCACCTTCGGCATGATCCGGTACTGCCTGCCGATCTTCCCGGCGGCGAGCGTCTGGTACGCGCCCGTCATCATCGCGATGGCGCTCATCGGCATCTTCTACGGAGCCTTTGTCGCGCTGAGTCAGCAGGACATGAAGCGCCTGTTCGCGTACTCGTCGATGTCGCACTTCGGCTTCATCGCACTGGGCATCTTCGTCTTCACCACGATCGGCGAGAGCGGCTCGGTCGTCTACATGGTGGCGCACGGCCTGTCCACGGCCGCACTGTTCCTGACGGCCGGTTTCCTGATGCAGCGTCGCGGCGGATCCAGCATGCTGGGCGACTACTCCGGCGTGAACAAGGCGGCACCGGTGCTGGCTGGCTTCTTCCTATTCGCCGCACTTTCGTCACTGGCCCTTCCGGGCCTCGTGTCGTTCGTCGGTGAGTTCATGGTGCTGCTCGGTGCCTTCCAGCGCTACATGTTCGTCGGCGCGCTCGCCACCCTGGGCATCGTGATCACGGCGGCCTACGTCCTGAGGGTTTACCAGAAGTCCATGACGGGTCCCCTCGCCAGCGGGCTTGAAGGAATGGCCGATCTGAAGGGGCGCGAGATCGCGGCCCTTGTTCCGATCGCGCTGCTCACCCTGGTGCTCGGTGTCTTCCCAGCCCCGATCCTCAACGTCATTAACCCGGCGGTCAATCAACTCATGACGACGATCGGGGCGACCGACCCGCCCACGACGCTGACTACCAGCACCTCCGCTGAAGGGACCCTGCAGTGACCGCGGCAAGCATGAGCGTGCAGGCCCTCGTCGGGCGCTTCGCGACTGACACGCCATTCGAATTGCCGGTGATCGATTACCGGTTGCTGATGCCGATTCTCATCATCCTGGGCGCTGGCGTTGTGTCGGTGGTGATCGAGGCATTCGCGCCGAGGCGAGCCCGGCGTCCGCTGCAACTGATTCTGGTTCTTGGCAGCCTCGTCGCGGCCTTCATCGCGGTGGTCGGCTTGGCCGGAACCCAGACCACGACGGCCGCAGGGTCGATCGCGGTTGACGGCCCGGCCCTGGTCATGCAGGGAGCGATCCTCGTCATCGCGCTGCTGGGTGGCCTGCTCATGGCGGAACGCATGGTCGATCCCAGCGGCGACGCATTTGCGCCTCGCGCTTCGGCCCTGCCGGGATCTGATGACGAGCGGCAGTTCGCTGCGAGGGGATACCTGCAGACCGAGGTGTGGCCGCTCTTCCTGTTCGCGGTCGGCGGCATGCTGCTGTTCCCCGCATCCAACGACCTGCTCATCATGTTCGTGGCCCTCGAAGTGATGTCGCTGCCGCTGTACCTGCTGGCGGGCCTTGCGCGGCGACGCCGCCTGCTCTCGCAGGAGGCGGCGATGAAGTACTTCCTGCTGGGAGCCTTCTCCTCGGCGTTCTTCCTCTACGGTGCGGCACTCATCTACGGCTACGCGGGGTCGGTCGACCTGCCGGTCATCGCGGCGCAACTGAGCGGCAAGCCGTCAGAGTCGGCGATCGTGCTCATCGGGCTCGGCATGCTCCTCGTAGGCCTGCTGTTCAAGATCGGCGCCGTCCCATTCCACCAGTGGACGCCCGACGTGTACCAAGGGGCGCCCACGGCCGTCACCGGCTTCATGGCAGCGACCGTGAAGATCGCCGCCTTCGGCGCGCTGTTCCGGGTGCTCTACGTGGCCTTCGGGGGCATGCGCTGGGACTGGGCGCCGATGATGTGGATCGTCGCGATCCTGACGATGCTCATCGGCTCGATCATCGCGATCACGCAGACCGACATCAAGCGGATGCTCGCATACTCATCGATTGCACAGGCCGGGTTCATCCTCGTCGGCCTGATTGCTGCAAGCCCTGCGGGCCTTGCCGGGGCGATGTTCTACCTCATCGCCTACGGGTTCACGACAATCGGGGCGTTCGCGGTGATCACCATGGTCCGCGACGGAAATGGCGAGGCCACGCACCTGTCGAAGTGGGCGGGCCTCGGCAAGAAGTCGCCGCTCGTGGCCACCCTCTTCTCTGTCTTCATGCTGTCCCTCGCGGGTATACCGCTGACAAGCGGGTTCATCGGGAAGTTCAGCGTGTTTACGGCCGCCATCGAGGCCGGGGCCGGATGGCTCGTCATCGTGGCGGTGGTTGCCTCACTTATCGCAGCCTTCTTCTACGTCCGCGTTATCGTCCTCATGTTCTTCTCCGAGCCCAATGATCAGACGGCGACCGTGGCGATCCCGAGCGTCTTCACGACGATCGCACTGGCTGCAGCCGCGACCATCACGATCGTTCTCGGCATCGTGCCCCAGCCGCTTATCGAATTGCTCGCCAATGCCGATGTCTTTGTCCGGTAGTACCGTGAGGCCATGAGTCATCAGTCCTTGGATCTGCTCTCGCCAGATCCCGTTCTCGAGGCGTCCTTGGCCATCGGGCTGGCGGAGGTCGAGCGGGAGCTTCGCGAGTCGGTCCGCAGTGATTCGCCCTTCATCAACGAGGCTGCTGGCTACCTTGTCGATGCGGGCGGTAAGCGATTTCGGCCGTTGCTCGTCTTGCTGGCGGCCCAGTTCGGTGATCCGGTGCGACCGGAGGTCATCAAGTCGGCCGTATCGGTTGAGTTGACGCATCTGGCAACCCTGTACCACGACGATGTCATGGACGAGGCTCCGCTGAGACGGGGTGCGTCAAGCGCGAACTCGCGCTGGGGCAATTCGGTCGCGATCCTCACCGGCGACTTCCTCTTCGCTCGCACCTCGGCGATCCTGGCCGACCTCGGCCCGGAGGCCGTGCGCATCCAGGCCCGTACCTTTGAGCGGCTGTGCATTGGGCAGATCCTCGAGACGGTGGGCCCAGAGCAGGGCAATGATCCCGTCAAGCACCACCTGCAGGTCCTCGCCGACAAGACTGGCTCGCTCATCGCGGCTTCGGGTCGCTACGGTGCCCTGATGTCGGGCGCTGACCCCGCAACCGTCGAGGTCCTTGCCCAGTTCGGCGAATGCATCGGAGTGGCCTTCCAGCTGGCTGATGACCTCGTCGACATCACCAGTGAGTCCGATCAGTCAGGGAAGACGCCCGGTACCGACCTTCGCGAAGGGGTACCCACCCTGGCCGCCCTGATCGCCCTTGGTGGGCAGGCCGAAGGCGATGCCAGGCTGCGCGAGCTGCTGTCCCGTCCGATCCCAGATGATGCGGAGCACGCCGAGGCGCTGTCCCTGCTGCGAGGGCACGTGGCGCTCGATGAGGCTCGCATGGAAGCCCGTCGATGGGCAGATGAGGCCCGTAGGGTGCTGGCGGTGCTGCCTGATGGCGGCGCCCGTCAGACCCTTGAACTGCTCTGCGACTACGTGGTTTCGCGCACCGGCTGATTAGTCGGGTTCGATGACCTGAAGTGATCCTGGGTCGAGCACGTCAGCGCGTTGACCGCTGGCCCGGCGGGCCTGGCGCAGCGTGTCGAACGTGAACACCATCAGCGCGATCCAGACGATGAAGAACCCCAACCACTGGCCGCTCGACATCACCTCGCCGAAGATCGTTACACCCATGATGAATTGCAGGATGGGTGTCAGGTACTGAAGGACGCCGAGGGTCGACAGCGGGATGCGGGTGGCGGCTGCCCCGAACGTGATGAGCGGGATCGCGGTCACGGGTCCGAGCAGGATGAGCAGGAGGGTCATACCCGGCCCGTCATGAATGAGAGCGCCGCTGCCATCAGCGAACGCGACGATCATGAGGGTGAGCGCGATCGGGGCTAGGGCCGCGGTTTCGATCGCAAGGCTCTGGACGGAGCCAATGCCCACGACCTTCTTGATCAGGCCGTAGATGCCGAAGGACGACGCCAGGATGAGGCTGATCCATGGTGGATGCCCCGCTGCGAACGACAGGACAAGGACGGCGGACACCGCAAGGCCGATGCCCGTCCACTGGAGGGGCCGTAGCCGTTCTCGGAGGATGACCACTCCGAGGGCGACCGAGACGAGCGGGTTGATGAAATAGCCGAGCGAGGCTTCGACGACCTTGTTGATGTGGACTGCGTAGACGTAGACGCCCCAGTTGATGCTGAGGAAGGCCGCGGCGACGGCGAGCAGCCCGACGGTGCGCCGTGAGTGCGAGACGACCAACAGCGCCCGCCAGCCGCGCGAAATGCTCAGGATGACGCATAGAAACACCAGACACCACACGACTCGGTGCGCCACAACTTCAATGGGCGACACCGAGTCGAGTAGTGCGAAATACAACGGGAACAGGCCCCAGAGCACGTACGTGACGGCACCGAGGATCAAGCCGGTATTCGCCGGCGAACGTCCGGGCCCTGTTGTCAGGACACGTTCCAGGTGTCCTTGCCGTTGAGGAGGGACTGGAGGTCGCCCCCGCCCAGTCGTTCGGTGACCGACTCGATCTGCTCGCGCAGGAGGCGGTCGTAGCTCGGACGGTGGATGTCTCGGAAGACGCCGATGGGCGTGTTCTCGAGGGTGCGGGGGTTCGCAAGGCGCGAAAGGGCGAAGGCCAGGCCGGGATCCTTCGCATGCGCATCGTGGATGAGGATGGCGTCCTCGCCGACGTCAGCGACGTTGACGACGGCGACATGGCCCTCGGGCATGCGTGCCACGCCCTTCTCGCCATCCTTGCCGAACCGAATCGGCTCACCGTGGGTCAGGCGCATCATGAGGTCGTCGCGGGTGTCGTTGTCCTTGAGCGGTTCCCAGGCCCCATCGTTGAAGATGTTGCAGTTCTGGTAGATCTCAACGAGGGCCGTGCCCTCGTGCGCTGCGGCAGCACGCAAGACCTCGGTGAGGTGCTTCCGGTCGGAGTCGATGGTGCGGGCGACGAAGGTTGCCTCGGCGCCGAGGGCCAGCGAGACGGGGTTGAAGGAGTAGTCGAGCGAACCCTCAGGGGTCGACTTGGTGATCTTGCCCTGCTCAGAGGTCGGCGAGTACTGGCCCTTGGTCAGCCCGTAGATGCGGTTGTTGAACAGCAGGATCTTGAGGTTGACGTTGCGGCGCAGCGCGTGAATCAGGTGGTTTCCGCCGATGCTCAGCGCATCGCCGTCACCGGTGATGACCCACACCGATAGATCGGGACGCGACGTGGCCAGCCCGGTCGCGATGGCCGGTGCACGCCCATGGATGGAGTGCAGGCCGAAGGTGTCGAGGTAATACGGGAATCGGGAGGAGCAGCCGATGCCCGAGACGAACACAATGTTCTCCTTGGCAAGGCCAAGATCAGGCAGGAACGCCTGAACGGCCGAGAGGATGGCGTAGTCGCCGCACCCGGGGCACCAGCGCACCTCCTGGTCGGACTTGAAGTCCTTCGCCGACTGCTTCACGTCGGTCTTCGGAACGAGGGTCAGGGCTGGGTATGCGTCAGTGGTCATTGGATCCTCACAGGCTTTCAAGGACGTCGGAGATGACGCCGGCGAGTTCATCGGACTTGAAGGGCATGCCGCGCACCTGGTTGTAGCTGACTACATCGACCAGGTACTTCGCACGCAGAAGGAGCGCCAGCTGGCCCAGATTCATCTCCGGGACGATGACCTTGTCGTACGCCTTGAGCACGTCGCCGAGATTAGACGGGAACGGGTTCAGGTGTCGGATGTGCGCCTGTGCGACCTGCTGGCCCTCCGCACGGACGAGTCGGCACGCTGCGCCGATCGGCCCGAAGGTGGAGCCCCAGCCCAGGATGAGCACACGCGCTTCGCCACTGGGGTCGTCGACCTCGACGTCGGGAATCGTGCGGGCGATCGCATCGATCTTTGCCTGACGCAACCGGACCATCTTGTCGTGGTTGGCCGGATCGTAGGAGATCGTGCCGATGCCATCGGCCTTTTCGATGCCGCCGATGCGATGCTCGAGGCCCTTGGTGCCGGGCTTGGCCCACGGACGCGCGAGGGTTTCCGGGTCGCGAAGGTACGGCCAGAAGGACTCGGTGCCGTCCTCGGCCGTGTGGTTCGGCCCGGTCGCGAAGTTCGGCTCGAAGGTCGGGAGCGATTCGACGTTGGGGACGAGCCAGGGCTCCGAGCCGTTGGCGAGGTAGCCGTCGGAGAGGAGGAAGACCGGGGTGCGGTACTCGACGGCGATGCGGGCTGCCTCGATGGTGGCGAAGAAGCAGTCGGACGGCGACTGCGGCGCAATGATCGCCACCGGTGCCTCGCCGTTGCGGCCGAACATCGCCTGGAGGAGGTCGGACTGCTCGGTCTTGGTCGGCAGGCCCGTCGACGGGCCACCGCGCTGCACATCGATGATCAGCAGGGGGAGTTCGAGCGACACTGCGAGACCGATTGCCTCTGACTTCAGTGCCACGCCGGGTCCCGATGTCGTGGTCACCGCGAGTGCGCCGCCGTATGCGGCCCCAATTGCCGAACCGATGCCGGCGATCTCGTCCTCCGCCTGGAAGGTCATCACGCCGAATCGCTTGTGCTTGCTCAGCTCATGGAGGATGTCCGAGGCCGGCGTGATCGGGTATGAGCCGAGGAACAGGGGAAGGCCCGAGAGCTTCGAGGCGGCCACGAGCCCAAGGGAGATCGCCGGGTTGCCCGTGATGTTGCGGTAGACACCGGCCTTCATCGGAGCGGGTGCGATCTCGTACTGCACGGAGAAGGCCTCGGTCGTCTCGCCGAACGACCAGCCCGCCTCGTAGGCCGCGATGTTGGCCTCCATGATGACCGGCTTCTTCGCGAACTTCGCTCGAAGGAAGCTCAAGGTTCCTTCGGACGGACGGTTGTAGAGCCAGCACAGCAGGCCCAGGGCGTACATGTTCTTCGCCCGCTCGGCGTCCTTCTTCGACATCTCGAAGCCCTTGAGGGCCTCGACGGTCATGGAGGTCAGCGCGACAGCGTGGACGTTGTACGCATCCAGTGAGCCGTCCTCGATCGGATTGGCTGCGTAGCCGACCTTCTCGAGGTTGCGCTTGGTGAACTCATCGGTGTTCACGATCAGGTCGGCGCCGCGGGGCAGGTCATGGAGATTTGCCTTGAGCGCTGCCGGGTTCATCGCGACGAGCACGTTCGGGGCATCGCCCGGGGTCATGATGTCGTGGTCCGCGAAGTGCAGCTGGAAGGCCGAGACACCCGGCAGGGTTCCTGCTGGCGCCCGGATCTCGGCGGGGAAATCGGGCAGGGTCGACAGGTCATTGCCGAGCCCTGCTGTCTCGGAGGTGAATCGATCACCGGTCAGTTGCATTCCGTCGCCCGAATCTCCGGCGAATCGAATAACGACCTTGTTGAGCTTGACGACCTGCTTGGCCACGGCGACACCTTCTATGCGCGGAGCTCAGACTCCATTGACTCGGGCGGTGGGGGACCGGCCGATACTAGGGCGTCCACATTCTGCCCCTTCGCCGCCGCGACCTCTCGCCGGGGTAGCCATGTGGCGTCGGGGGGATGAACAGATGATTAGCCTTGCCCTCATGGAGGTCGCCGAACGCAGGACGCCGGAGCGCGCCTACCGCGTGGCCGGGGCCCCTGCGCTGCGAATCGTGGTGCTCGACGTCGGCCTCGCCTGCTGCGCCCTCGAGGTGGGAGCGGCCATCACCGCCGGCCTGCTGGTGCCCGACGTGGCGGGCCCTGGGGTACCGAAGGGCATCGACGCGACCGTTCTCCTGATCTCCGGAACCGTGACCGATGCACTGGCACCCGGAGTGCTGCGGGCCTGGGATGCCATCGATGGCGCCAGGCACGCGGTGTCCTTCGGCGCCTGCGCGAACACGGGCGGCCCGTACTGGGACGCCCCCACCGTGACCAAGGGCATCGACCAGCTGCTCCCGGTGACCGTGTACGTGCCGGGCTGCCCGCCTCGACCGGAAGCCCTCATCGCGGGGCTCCTCCGCCTCGTCGACGAAACGGCCACCGCGTGATCCGGGTCGATGCGGCCGAATGGCGCTCCACGATTGCCGGCTTCCATGGGTCAGGCTGCACCCTGTTCGGGTTCCTCACCGGCGTCGATCGAGGCGACAGCGTCGAGATCATCGGGCGGGTCGCGCACCCGGAATCGATCGAAGCTCACCTCATCTCGACCACGATTCCGGCCGGGGGCACGCTGCCATCCCTGAACGATCTCTACCTCGGCGCGAGCTGGCACGAGCGCGAGACCGGCGAAATGTTCGGCATTACGTTCGCGGGCCTGACAGACGCGCGGCCGCTCCTACGGCGGGCGCAGCAGGGCTCGCCGCCGCTCCTCAAGTCATCGGTGCTCGTCGCGAGGGTGGTGCGCGAGTGGCCGGGTGCGGCCGAAGCCTCGGACGATGGTCGTCGCGGGGGCAATCCGTCTCGGCGTAGGCAGCGGCCCGCGGGGGTTCCCGAGGGGTTTATGCAGGACGAGGCTGACGGCCGCTCGGCGATTGGCGGGACATGATCCCCGACGAGGCGCACGGGGTCATCGGGCTGCAGCCATCCGCCTGCACCTCGTGCATGATCTGCGTCCGAGAGTGCCCAACCTGGTGCATCGAGCTCGAGAGCCATACCGAGGAGGTGAGCGAGCCCGGTGCCCGACGCCCAAAGACCATCAATGTGCTCGATGCCTTTCGCATCGACTTCGGGCTGTGCATGTACTGCGGCATCTGCGTCGACCTGTGCCCGTTCGATGCCCTGGCCTGGTCGCCGGGCTTCGACCACGCAGCATCGTCCGCCGGGGGTCTCGTCCACGGCATCAACGAGCTCGTGAACTGGTGGCCAGCGACCAACCCGAGCCCCGCTGACTAGTGGGTCAGCGGTAATTCACGAACTGCACCGCGAAATCGAGATCCGCTTCCTTCACGAGGGTCTGGACGGCCTGCAGGTCGTCGCGGCTCTTGCCGGTGACGCGCAACTCCTCGCCCATGACCTGGCTCTTGACGGCCTTTGGTCCCTCGTCGCGGATGAGCTTGCCGATCTTCTTCGCCTGCTCCTGGCTGATCCCGGCCTTGAAGGTTCCGCTGATCTTGTATTCCTTGCCGGACGAGCGAGCGTCGTCAGCCTCGAAGCACTTCAGGCTCATGCCCCGCTTGATGATCTTCTCCTTGAACACGTCGAGCGCGGCCTTGGCACGCTCCTCGGTGCCGGAGGAGATCTCCACGCCGAGCTCGCCCTTCCACTCGATCGTGGTGTCGGTGTTCTTGAAGTCGAAGCGCTGGGCGAGTTCCTTCGCGGTCTGGTTGAGGGCGTTATCGGCCTCCTGCCGGTCGACCTTTGAGACGATGTCGAAGCTGCTGTCAGCCATAGATCCTCCTTGGTGGGAACGAGTACATTCTGGCGGCTCGCGGCCCCGAATTCTGCTCAGGGGGCCCGCGGGTGGGTCTGTGCTCGGCTTCCCAGGCCCCTCGTGGAAGCCAGCCGATCGGCAGATCGACAGGGCCACGGTCGCAGAGTTCGGGGTTCGATTCGGACGAGCGCGGCGCAGTGCGTATGCTTGCCCAGCGCAAGAAAGCAGTGCGTTCGTGTCCGGTCGTTGATCGGGCTACGGAGGCAAGTCCTTCGGGACGAACCTTCAGCGAAGGCATTGCGACAGGCGAGGCAGGTTGCCCGAGCGGCCAATGGGAGCGGGCTGTAAACCCGTCGACGAAAGTCTCCGAAGGTTCGAATCCTTCACCTGCCACGCGCAGTGCACGGCCCCTGAGCGGGGAAACCTGCTCAGGGGCCGTTTCTCATGCCGGGGGGCTACTCGCGGGGCCAACC
>WLND01000039.1 GCA_009726075.1 Actinomycetota bacterium | reverse complement strand
CGTTGTCAGCCTCGAGGGCCGTGAGCACTGCATCGAGCGAGCCCGGCACCTGCGGGATGCTCGCCATCTCGTCCGGCGGGAGCTCGTAGAGGTCCTTGTCGACGGGCGCGAGGGGCTCGATCTTGTTCTTGATGCCGTCGAGCCCGGCCATGAGCTGCGCCGAGAAGGCGAGGTACGGGTTGCTCGACGGGTCAGGCACGCGGAACTCGATGCGCTTGGCCTTCGGCGAGTTGCCGGTGACCGGGATGCGGATGCACGCCGAGCGGTTGCGGGCCGAGTACACCAGGTTGACCGGCGCCTCGTAGCCCGGCACCAGGCGGTGGTAGCTGTTGACCGTCGGGTTGGTGAAGGCCAGCAGCGACGGTGCGTGGTGCAGCAGACCGCCGATGTACCAGCGGGCGATGTCGGACAGGCCGCCGTAGCCGCGCTCGTCGTAGAAGAGCGGCTTGCCGTCCTTCCAGAGCGACTGGTGGCAGTGCATGCCCGAGCCGTTGTCGCCGAAGAGCGGCTTGGGCATGAAGGTTGCCGACTTGCCGTGCGCCCAGGCCACGTTCTTGATGACGTACTTGAAGAGCATCAGCTCATCGGCCGAGGCCGTCAGGGAGTTGAACCGGTAGTTGATCTCACCCTGGCCGGCGGTGCCAACCTCATGGTGCGAGCGCTCGACGTGCAGGCCGACCTCGAGGAGCTTGGTGACCATGTCGTCGCGGATATCGGCGAAGTGGTCGACCGGCGGAACCGGGAAGTAGCCGCCCTTGTAGCGGGTCTTGTAGCCGCGGTTGCCGCCCTCCTCCGAGCGGCCGGTGTTCCAGGCGCCCTCGATGGAGTCGATGTGGTAGTAGGACTCGTGCTGGTTGGTCTCGAAGCGAACATCGTCGAAGACGTAGAACTCGGCCTCTGCGCCGAAGTAGACCGTGTCCGCGATGCCGGTGGAGATGAGGTACGCCTCGGCCTTCGCTGCGACGTTGCGCGGGTCGCGGCTGTACTGCTCATCGGTGAACGGGTCGCGAATCGAGAAGTTCATGACGAGGGTCTTGGCCGAGCGGAACGGGTCGATGAAGGCCGTCGAGGGGTCCGGCATCAGCTTCATGTCCGACTCGTGGATGGCCTGGAAGCCGCGGATGGACGAGCCGTCGAACATCAGGCCGTCGTCGAAGACCGACTGGTCGAATGACTCGACCGGCATGTTGAAGTGCTGCATGACACCGGGAAGGTCGATGAACCGAACATCGACGAACCGCACGTTCTCGTCCTTGATGTACTTCAGGACCTCTTGCGAATTCTTGAACATAATTCCTCCTGCACCCTTTCGGGTGCTGTCTCTTGCCCTCGTGGGGCTCGCCTCGCTGCCGGAATATCACCGAGGACGGGCCCCGGGGACGCTCTGAACACTAGGAACTGGCCGTGACGCGAGGGTGTCTCGATTGTTTCCGCCGTGTTAACGAGTGGTGGGCTCGGCTGCGGCGGGTAGCCTTTCCACGTGACCAGTGTGCCGCCCGACACCGTGATCCTGCCGGGCGAGGTGGCCGGCCTCGGTCGCCGACTGCTGGCCATCAGCATCGACTGGCTCGCGAGCATCCTGCTCTCGCGCGTGCTCTTTGGCCAGTTCGTCTACGGCTCGGCCGAGTCGTCCGTCGCGATTCTCATGATCTTCATCGCCGAGGTCGTCATCTTCACCTGGCTGATCTCGGCATCATTCGGGCAGCGACTCCTCGGGGTATCTGTGGTTCGCCTCGATGGTGGCCGCCTGGCCCTGTGGCGGATCTTCGTGCGCACCCTGCTCATCTGCCTCGTCATCCCTGCCGTTGTCTACGACAGCGTTGGGCGCGGCCTGCACGACCGGGCGGTTGGCAGCGTCGCCATCCGGGCCAAGCGCGCGCAGGCCGACGCCCCTTCCGCCTAACTCCCAGCCGGCACGCGGCGGATGCGGAGGCGTGGCGCGGTGTTTACGGTCCGCCGACACCGCAGTGCTTGATGTTGGTGTTGGCGCCGCCCTCGACCGCCTCTAACTCCTCGTCGGTCAGGTCTGCGGCGCTGTCGCTCGGGTCACCGGGGTTCTCGGCATTCATGTTGACTCCTTGGGTTGGTCTTGTCGATGCTGCGCGGCGCTCGCCAGGTCGGCGTGCCACGCGTCCAGTCAAGCCCATCCATCGTTACGGCGCTACCGTGTTTCCACGGTCCAATTGCGACCGGCTACGAGGGACGACATGCCGTCGGTCATCGCCGGGGTCAGGCGTGCGCGAAGGTGCTGCTCCAGACGTCCTCCATGTACTGGCCACGTGAACGAAGGTCGTCGACGACGTCGGCCCCGAGGCTGGCCCGCACTCCGGCGGCCATGCCCGAGGCGTCGCCGCAGACGTAGATGATCGCGCCGCGGCTGAGCAGCTCATCGATGCGGGCGCGGCGAGCTGTGACGAGGTCCTGCACGTAGGCCCTGGAAGTCTCGCCCGTGGGGTTGCCGTCGGTGCCGATGACCGGTTCGCGGGAGAACGCCCACTCGACCTCGATGACGCCGTTGCCCTCGAGGGCCTCCCACTCGTCGAGGTAGAGGCGGTCCTCGTCGCTCCGCCGGCAGCCGGCGAGCAGGAGTGCCTCGCCGAGCGCGTGCCCCTGTGCGTGCTGGGCGGCACGGTGCTGGGCGAAGCCGCGAAAGGGAGCGATCCCGGTGCCGGCGCCGACCATGATGATCGGGACCGAGGCATCGTCCGGCGGCTGGAACCCACCGGACGACGCGACCGACACCTTGACCACCTGCCCGGCTTCAAGCCCGGCGAGGTACGTCGAGGCCACGCCGCGGAAGGTGCCGTGCCCCGAGAGCGCCGGCCCTCGAACCACGCCGACCGTGATGCTCGCAACGCCGGGATCGTCGAGGGGCGAGGACGAGATCGAGTATCGGCGGCGCTTGAGCGGGCTGAGCAGGCTGAAGGCCACCTCGAGGGCGATGGTGGGCTTGCCGAGTTCGGTGAGGAGGTCGAGCAGGGTCAGGCGCCGATCGAAGACCTGGGCGTCGAAATCCTCGGGCAACAATGCGGCGAGGGCGTTGACTGCATCGGCCTCCGCACCGGTGAGCGCCTGCGCCAGGACGGGCAGCTGCCGCGCAGACATAGGCTGGCCGAAGTCGATGAAGCCCTCGAACAGGAATCTGGCGTCGACCGGAACCCCGGTGGGCAGCCAGGTGCCGGCTGCATCCTCGGCGGTGATCTCGATCATGGCGCCGGCTCCGAGGCCGAGCACGTCGAGTGCGCGGTCGACGACGACCCGATGGTTGTAGGCGTGGACGATGAGGTGATCGCCCGTCTCGTAGCCCATGCCCTCGGGCAGGGTCATCTCGATGTGACGGGTGGAGCGCCCGCTCGTTGACGCTGCACCGGGCCGTTGGAGTTCGCGAATCGATGTGACGTACCCGTTGCTCACGCCGTCGTCGACGGTGTCGAGGGCAGCGTGATGGGCGCGCGTCACGCTGAGCGCGGGTTGCGAACCCAGGCGCTCACCGTCGGCCGGCGCGGAAAGCCCGAGGGCCGGCCAGAGGGAGGCGGTCCAGGCGCCATACTCGTCCGAGAAATCCTGGGATACGTCCAGGGCTCCGCGGTCGGCGATGGGCGTGCAGCCAGCCTCGTGGAGCAGGCGTTCGATCTCGGTCGGCACGGCCTGATACGTCAGATGCCAAGCGGGATCGCCGAGCCCGAGAACGGTTGCCTGCATTGACGACAGGTCGGCAGCGCCGGACTTCAGATGCGCGACGAACTTGCGGGCGTTGCTCGGTGGGGCGCCGTTGTACGACGAACTGACGATGACGAGCGGACCTGCCAACGGCAGGGCGTCGACGATGGAGTCGAGGGGCGTGATGGCGGCGTTGAGCCCCATGCTCGTGGCCTCCCGCGCGAGGCGCCGGGCGATCTGGTGGCAGGTGCCGCCCTCGGACCCGTAGGCACCGGTGAGCGAGCCTTCGGTGGCCGCCGAGAAGGAGTCCGGAACGTCGTCGGCACTCGGCATGGCATCCGTGGTCGCAACGGGGGTGGACGGGTACGGGCACCCGGACGCCGATGCGGCGTTCGCGACGGGGACGACGCGCGATGGCTCGCGACGGACGACTCGAAGGTGCTTGAGCGCGGCCGGAGATGACGAGAAGTGAACGGATGACACATCGAGCGAGTACTCGCCATCGAGCTCGAAGGTGGCGGAGCGCAGCAGGGTGGACAGGAAGGTCAGGGCTTCCATATGCGCGAAGCCCTGACCGATGCACGCACGGATCCCACCGCCGAATGGCGAGTAGGAGCCGGGCACGATCGTGTCGATCCGATCGGGAAGCCAGCGATCCGGGTCGAACTGCTCTGGGTTCGGCCAGCTGACGGGATCCCGGTGCGTGACGTCACGGAGCATCACGATGATGGAACCTTGCGGCACCCGGTACTTCCCGAGCAGGGTGTCCTCCGCGGCGGCGTATCGGACCACACTGGGAATCGGCTGGGTGATGCGAAGGGTCTCGCTCAGCACCCGATCGAGCACCTGCAGATGCGCGAGCTCGGTGGCTGAGAGCGGCCTGGTCTGATCCCCGCCCGTGATCGAGTCGATCTCGTCCTGCACCTGCCGCTGAATATCGGGGTGGGCGCTCAGGTGGTAGAGCGCCCACGTCATCAGGGATTTCGTCGTGTCCTGGCCGAGGACGGCGAAGGACAACACCTGGTCTCGGATCGTGTCCTCTGACATGGGCTGCCCGGTCTCCGGGTCGCCCTGCCACAGCAAGCGGGCGAGCAGGTCGTCGGTGCCGGCCTCGGGCCCCAGCCGCCTGCGGTGCTCGATGATGGCGTCGGCCTCCTTGCGCGCACGGGCCAACCGATCCGCCTGCCGTCGCCTCCGTGGGATCTGCATCTTCCAGACAAGGGGAAGCTCCCGCACCTCGGCCATCGTCTCGTCGAGGCCCTTGCGGACCAGGTCGAAGAATTCAGGGCCGGACTGCCGGTACAGCGCCCCGTAGCTCGTCCGCAGTGCGATCTGGCAGATGGCATCGAACGCCGCCCTCGTCAGTGCATCCTCCATGTTGACTCGGCCATCCCTCGGCCCCTGACCGAGGACGAAGTCGGTGAGCTCGCGCGCAACGGAATGGAGGACGGGGAGGTCGCGAATGACCTGAGCGCCGCTGAGTGAGGGGAGGATGTGCCGATGCGTCGGCGCCCACACCGGGTCGTGGGTGAACATCGTGAAGATGCCGGTTGGCGTGAGATTCGCGACGGCTGGAGCAAGGAATTTCGGAAAGCGGTCATCATCGAACAATTCGCGGCTAGCCTCGGCCGACGAGCACACGATGACCGGCACCGGCGCGACGGACTTCGGGAAATGAAGTCGTGCGAGGCCGTCTGGCGATGCCCGCACGACTGCCCTGAACCGCTCGATGGCATTGCTGCCGAGGAACTGCAGGCCATTGCCGAAGATGGGCAGCCCTCTGGGGCTGGGGATCTCGATGATCTCGCTCATGATGTCGCGCCCTTCCTCGCTCTGTGTTGGGACATGATCGTTCACGCTCGCGCTCACTGAGCGAGCGGGCTCACCATGAACGGCGTTCGCCTCCGAGGTATGTGCGGGCTCCTCGGTGGTCTTCACCGATGGAGGTGGGGAGGGGTGCAATGCGGATAGCCTGCGGTCGAGGCTGCCGAGGGGGATTGCGTGGACGTATTCGATATTCACGGTCGGGTGATCGCGGATTACCGCGCGTTCACCTCGGCGTTTGTTGAGGTGCGCGACCCGCGCATAAAGCAATTCACCTCAAGTTCCACCTGGTCAAGCAATTGCCGTGCCCGACCCCGGCGAAGTTGGGTGTTTCGGCTCCTTGGCTCCCGGCTGCGTCCATCAGCGATGAGATCCGCGACCGCGTCAGCGAACTTGCCGCCACCTCGTGGCGGATGGCGCCGTTGGCCCGCGATATGGGCGACTTCGGCCCGCCCTTTCGCTGGCTGCCGGCTCGGCGCGAACAGATTCGCGCCGAACTCGACGCGATGATGTTCCACGTGTACGGCCTTGACCGCGACGAGGTCGACTACGTCCTCGACACCTTCACCGTGATGCGAAAGTACGACGTACGCGACCACGGCGAATACCGCACCAAGCGCCTGATCCTCGAGTACTACGACCTGCTGGCCTCCTCGATCGCCTCGGGGGTGGGGTACGTGACACCCATCAGCCCGGTGCCTGGCGACGGACCCCGGCATGACGAGTCGACTCGTCCGGAGTGGATGCCCGGCGTCGAATGAAGCGACCCGTCCCGACCCCGCTCTACCACTTCACGCACGTGTCGCATCTGGCATCGATCGTGAAGGACGGGCTTCTGTCTGACACGGACGCCGTGCGCACCGGCGCACTCATCGTCGAGGTCGGTCACGCCGGGATCAAGGAACGTCGCCGTGGCCGGATGGTCCCGATTGGCCCAGGCGGTGCGGTGTCGGACTATGTGCCGTTCTACTTCGCCCCGCGAAGCCCGATGATGTATGCGATACACCGGGGCAACGTCCCTACCTACGACGAGGGCTGCGACCGGCTCATCTATCTCGTCACGAGCGTTGAGACCCTTGCTGCGTCGGGGGCACGTTTGGTATTCACCGATCGCAACGCGGTGCTGGCGATTGCTGCCTACGGCGACCGTGGCACGGGTATTGATTCGCTCGTCGACTGGGCCCTCATGAGGCAGGTGGTCTGGAACAACACCGCTGAGGATCCCGACCGCCGAGAACGACGGATGGCTGAATGCCTCGCGCATCGAGTGGTTCAATGGCCATCTATTGAGGGAATCGCCACGGCATCGCAACATGTTGCCGACGAGGCTCGGGCGATACTGGCTAGTCTGGGCGTGGAAACACCGATCAGTGTCAGGCCCCAGTGGTACTTCTGACGACGTGGACGGAATGCAGATGATCACCCTGGAGCGCGGCAACCTGCTCGATGCTGACGTCGACGCCCTCGTCAACACAGTGAACACCGTCGGGGTCATGGGCAAGGGGCTGGCGCTGCAGTTCAAGCGGGCCTATCCAGCGATGTTCCGCGACTATTCGCGGGCCGCTCAATCCGGCGAACTCGAAGTCGGGCGCATGCATGTGTGGGAGACGGGCGAGCTGCAAGGCCCCCGCTACATCATCAACTTTCCGACCAAGCGCCATTGGCGGCAAGGCTCTCGGCTTGACGACATCGAGCAGGGCCTGACTGACCTTGTGCGCGTGGTTCGAGCGCTCGGCATTCGTTCGGTCGCGGTGCCGCCCTTGGGCTGCGGCAACGGCGGGCTCGGCTGGGCCCAAGTCGAACCCCTGATCACTCATGCCCTTGCGCCACTGGCGGGCGTCGATGTGCGATTGTTCCCCCCCGGTCCGCCGATACCTGCGGCCGCGATGGCGAATCGCCAGGCCAAGCCCGCGATGACTCCCGGGCGGGCGACGCTGGTGAGGTTGTTGACCCAGTACCAGTCTGTTGCACTCGAGGTGTCGCAGATTGAGGTCCAGAAGCTCATGTATTTCCTTCAAATGGCCGGTGAGCCGCTGCGGCTCGACTTCCAGAAGGGTCACTACGGCCCGTATGCCGACAACCTCCGCTCGGTACTGCGCGAGCTCGAGGGCCACTACATCACTGGATTCGGCGATGGGAGCGCACCGGTCCTCGAGTCCGAGCCCATCACGCCGCTGCCCGGCGCCGATGATGCTGCCGAGGGTCTTCTTGCGGATCGTCCGGAGAGCCGTGACCGCATCAGGCAGGTGCTCGACCTCGTGAACGGTTTCGAGTCCATGTATGGGCTCGAACTCCTCTCCAGCGTCCACTGGGTGGTCACGCGTCAGACCGGCGCCGGGGCGGATGATCACGCGGTCGCCCAGGCAGTCCATGACTGGAATCCACGCAAGGGCCGATTGTTCACGCCTGAGCACGTGTCCACGGCACTCGCGGCCCTGCGTGCGCGCGAACTGGCGCCAGGGCTCAGCTGGGCTTGTTCAGCAGGGATTGAGGCAAGCGCATGATCGCGACTGATGGCCCGGACCGAACGAAGGATCGGATCAATGCCATGCTGCGGGCCATCTGCACGCTCTTGGCTGAGACCTCGGACGGCATGAACGGCACCGAACTGATTGAACTGGTCAAGGCGATCGTGCCACCGACAGCGACCGAGAACACGCTAAACGCGAGCGGAATCGTGCGGTATGTCACCAACCTGCGATTCTGGTCGATTGATCTTGTCAAGGCCGGGTGGGTGAGAAAGGTCGGTGGCGTGTGGACTCTCACTGAAGTGGGACGGGCCGCCTTGGCCTCGTATCCCGATCCGCAGGACTTCGGTAATGCAGCGAGGCATCTCTATAAGGAATGGAAGACTCGCGACATCGCGGAGAAGGCGAGCCGCGAGAACTGGGAACTCGCAGACTCCGTCGTCGCGCGGATCCCGGCCGGTCGCTGGGTGACTTTCACGGACGTTGCCGAGACGGTAGGCGGCTCATTTCAGTCGCTTGGTGTCCACCTCTGGAAGGAGCGCCCACCAGGCTGGCACCGCGTCGCACTCAAAGGCGGTCTGCTCTCCGCCGAGCGCTACGGCGACGAAGACCGCACCGACGAGCAGCGCAGGCTCCTGCTCGATGACGGATTCGATCTCGACGGGCCATTGCCCGAGGACCGCCATCTGGCCGTAGGCGAGATCGCCGGGATCCTCGCCGAGGTCAAGGGAGGCGATAGGGCTTGGCTCGTACGGGGCACGTCGGTCAAGGGCACCTCAATCGTCCCGGAGTGGATCGACGAAGGGTTCATGTCGCTGCCGGCAAGCATGCTTCCAATGCTGCCGTCCGATGCCAGTGATGAAGACATCAAGGGGGCCGTTGATTCCGGGTACAGCACCTTGGGCTACAGCCAGCGAGAAGCGAAGTTCGAGGAGATCCTCGCCTTCATCCATCGAAT
>WLND01000038.1 GCA_009726075.1 Actinomycetota bacterium | reverse complement strand
TCTCATCGCCGTCGCAGCCTTCGTCGCGGTGTACCTGGTGATGAACATGACCAATCTCGGCCGAGCCCTGCGGGCGACGGGCGGGGGGCGCCGAGCCAGCCGCACGGCGGGCGTCCGGGTCGATGCCGTTCTCATCGGCACGTTCGGGGCCTCGGCCGGATTCGCTGCACTCGGCGGCATCCTGCAGGCGTACGGCACGTCGACGGCCACATCGAATCCAGGCCTCTTCCCGCTTATCTTCGGGGTCACGGCATGCCTGCTCGGTGGCATCGGGCTCGCCGGCGGACGCGGGGGTGCGCTCGGCATCGCCTGCGGCGCGCTGTCGCTCGCCCTGCTCTCCGAGCTCTTCAGCACGATGGCCTCGCCGCAGTACGTCTCGAGCCTGGTCACAGGACTCCTCCTGATCCTCGTGACGACGGCGGCCTCGCCTCTGGTCGTCCGCAAATGGAGGGCGGCCCGGGCCGAGAAACAGGTGGCGTCTGGCCCGCCATTGCCGCCAGCCACGAGCACCCCATCACTTTCGTCAGCAATCTGAACATCTCAACCTCACGAACAAAGGATGATCACCATGATTCAGCGCAAGATCCTGATCCGCAACGGCTACGTCATCACCATGGACAGCCAGCGAACCACGCTGTCCAGAGGCGAGGTCCTCATTGGTGACGACAAGATCCTGGCAGTGGGCCATGGGCTCCCGGAAGATGATGCCGAGATCGTCGATGCCGACGGCGGCATCATCATGCCGGGGTTCGTCGACAACCATCGCCACATGTGGCAGACCAACTTGCGCGCCATGCTGGCCGACTGGACGCTTCACGAGTACATGCGCGGCATCCGATTCAGCATCTCGCCGGTTCTGCGCCCGGAGGACATCGGTGCAGGAAACTACATCGGTGCGCTCGAAGCGTTGAACGCCGGCGTGACGACCGTCTTCGACTACTCGCACAGCAACAACTCACCCGACCACGCAACCGCCGGCGTCGAGGCGCTGCAGCAGAGCGGCATGCGGGCGGTCTACGGATACGGCCTCGTACCGGCGCCGATTGACCATCCGGCATTCCAGAGCGTCGAGGATCGCATTCGCGACGCCGAGCGCATCCACAACGACTACCTCAGCTCCACCACGGCGCTGGTGACCATGGGCATGGCCCTCACCGAGACCGGCCTGATCCCCTGGAGCTCCACGACGAAGGAGGTCAACGCCGCCCGCGCGATGGATGTCCCGATGTCGATCCACAACAACAACTACTTCGGCGTGACCGTGTCACAGGGCGTGGCCCCGATGTACAAGCACGGGCTGCTCGGGCCAGACCAGATCCACGTGCACTGCAACACGAGCACTCCGGACGAGTTCAGGATGCTCGCCGACCATGGGTGCACGATCGTGTCGACCCCCGACACCGAGATCCAGATGGGCATGGGGCACCCCGTGTTCAACGAGGCGAAGCAGTACGGCATCCGCTCGACCGTTGGCTGCGACATCATCACGCTGAACGGCGGCGACATCGTCGGCCAGCTCCGCCTCGGACTCCAGGATGCGCGCGTGCGGGTCAACGACACGTTCAACGCACGCAAGGAGATGCCGCTTCGACTCACGACGAGCTCGATGGACTCCCTTGCCTGGGGCACGATCAACGGCGCCGAGGCGCTGGGACTCGGGTCGGTGACCGGCAGCCTGGAGGCGGGCAAGCAGGCCGATGTCATCATCATCAAGGGCGACAGCCCGAACCTCTGGCCGATCAACGAAGAGCCGGGCACCGTGGTGTTCCACTCGCACCCGGGTGACATCGACACCGTCTTCGTTGCCGGAAAGGCCGTGAAGCGCGGTGGCCGGCTGGTTGGCGTCGACTATGCCGCCGCCCGCAAGCAGGCCGAGGACTCGCGTGACTGGATCCTCGCCGAGGTCATGAAGGTGTCGGGCATGGTCCTGCCGCCGGAGGAGAGCATGTCGCTTATTTCAGTTGAAGAAACCGCCGTCGCGAACATGGAGCTGTGATTCAGATGCCAAGACTAGAGAACCGAGTAGCACTCATCACCGGAGCCACGAGCGGCATCGGTGAGTCAATCGCCAGGACCTTCGCTGCCGAGGGCGCCCGGGTGATCATCTGCGGGCGCCGGGAGGAGAAGGGCCAGGCCCTTGCGAATGACATCGTGAGTGCCGGTGGTCAGGCTGTCTTCCGACGAGCCGATGTCTCGAATGAGGACGAGGTCGCTCAGCTCATCAGCGGCATCGACGGTGAGTTCGGTCAGCTCGACATCGTCGTGAACAACGCAGGGACGGCACCCGCCGGACTGCTCGAGGACATGACGATGGACACCTGGACGACGGTGATCGCGAACAACGTGACCAGCGTGTTCCTGGTGACCAAGCACGCGATCCCGTTGCTCCGACGTTCCGAGCACGCGAGCATCATCAACCTCGGGTCAACCTTCGGCGTGGTCGGCGCGGGTGGTTCGGTCGCGTACGCCATGACGAAGGCTGCGGCGATCAGCATGACGAAGTCGCTCGCAATCGAGCTGGCACCGTCCCGAATTCGCGTGAACGCACTGTGCCCCGGTGCGACCGCGACACCCTTCCTCTTCGACTGGGCAGAGGAGACGGGCAACAAGGAGGGGACGATCCAGTGGCTCGTCGACCACCACCCGATCGGGCGCCTGAGCGAGCCGCACGAGCAGGCGACTGTCGCGCTGTTCCTTGCCAGTGATGACTCGTCCTACGTGACAGGTCACGCACTCCTCGTTGACGGCGGCTACACAGCGCAGTAAGCGAGCCGTTTCGTCAACGGGTCAATTCATGCAGTGCCCCGTGGGGTACAAGCACGCCCAAATCATGCTCTGGAGAGGACGTCGTGATCAACGCAGCAGTCATCGGGCTTGGATGGTGGGGACTCAACATCTCCAACTCCCTGAGCTCGAGCGATCTCATCAGGGTCGTGATCGGGGTCGATCCTGACGAGGGATGTCGGGAGCGTGCCGAAGCGACCGGCCTCGAAACGACGGGCGACCTCGAGGTCGCGCTAGCGCGACCTGATGTCGATGCCGTCATCATCTGCTCACCGCATCGCTTTCACCTCGAGCACATGGTTGCCTCGGCGGAGGCTGGCAAGCACATCTTCTGCGAAAAGCCGTTCAGCACCAACGCGAAGGACGCAGAGATTGCTCTTGCCGCCGCCGAGGCAGCGGGGGTGAAGGTGGGTATCGGGCACGAGCGGCGTTTCGAGCCCGCGATCATGGAGCTTCAGGAGCGTTGCGCGTCAGGTGATCTGGGCACCGTCTTGACCTTCGAGGGGAACTTCAGCCAGGACAAGTTCCTGAATCTCGCGGCGGACAATTGGCGCCTGTCGGCGGCGGAGGCTCCCGTCGGCCCGTTGTCGGCGACGGCTATCCACCTCGTCGACCTGGCGATCAGCATCTTCGGTGAGCCGGTCAATGTCCTTGCCCGGCTGTCGACCCTGGCAACGACGTTCGAGAATGGCGACACGCTCTCGGTGATGCTCACGTTCGCGGACAAGCGGACGGCACTCATCACGGCGACGTTGACCACCCCGTTCGTCGGTCGAGTCGCGGTCTTCGGGTCTCAGGGCTGGATGGAGATCCGTGATCGGAGCCACCCGGAGAGCTCGAGTGGCTGGGATGTGACGACAGTTCATCGAGGGCAGGAGCCGGTGAACCGGTTCATGCCGCCGTTTCCCACGGTGCGCGAGAACCTCGAGCGTTTCGCTGATTCGATCACAGGAGCGGGGATATACCCGGTCACACCCGCTGAAATACGGGCAAATGTCCGCACCTTTGAGGCCATCACGCGGTCAGCCATGAGCGGGAGCGTCGAGGACGTCGTCCCCGTGTAACGATCTGGCAGCGATAGGGCAGTTCTCACATGTCACCACCGAAGTCCTCATAGTGTCTACACACTTCACGGGGCGAACGGAGGTCACGAGCGATGGGTGCGAGGCAGTCGGTGGTGCGAGGAGCAAGCGATACCGCGTGGATGGTCCCGACCCTGCCGTCGTGGGTGCAGTCGGTGTCGGCGGAGTTCGACATCGACGCCCTCTGCGACACCGTCGTCGACCTGTGCTCGGAGGCGGCCTTCGCGCAGTACAGCGAAGACCTGGAGTTCATGCTCCAACTTCGTGCCAGCGTTTCGGAGAACCTCCGGGCCCTGCAGAACGTTCTCTGCGGGCGCGTGGCGATCGACCAGGTGAGGCTCAGCGAGCCCCTCAAGTTCGCGAGCGTCCAGGCGCAGCTGGGAATCCCGCAGACGTCGATGCAGAAGTCCTACCGGGTCAGCTTCCTGACCCAGTGGCGTGAATGGACGAGGGCCTTCCACCTCGAGGCCGAGCGGCTGGACGCCTCTCGGGAGGAGGCCACCCTCGCGATCGAGTGGCTGACGAGCACCATCTTCGGGTACCAGGACCATGTGGCCTCGGTCGTCGCCGACACGTATGCGCGCGAGGATGAGACCCTGAGCCGGTCCCGGCTCCATGTGCAGCATCGACTTATTCGCGAGGTGCTCAAGTCGGATGGCGACGACCTTACGCCGTCCGAGATCGAGACGATCGGCTACAGCCTGAACCACTCGCACGTCGCGATCCTCCTGCCCAACGTGCCGTGGGGGGCCGCGAACCAACTCGCGACCGGGCTCCGCGCGGTCGGGCTGCCGAGTCAGGTGCTGCTCTATCCCCTGACCCTTCGCAGCACGGTCATCTGGCTGGGCAAGCGAGGCGCGTGGAGCCGCGAGTCCATGGCGGCCCTCAAGGTCACCCTTGCCGATTCAGGGGTGCTCGCCTCGATGAGCGATACGAGCGACGGCCACAAGGGCTTCCGGAGCAGCTTCGAGGAGGTCCGGCAGGTCGAGCGCTTGCGATCGGCCCTCGGCCAGGGGTCGACGATGCAGGTGCTCCAGCATTCTGATGTGGGGCTCGAGATCCTGATGATGCGCGATAGGCCGATGGCGGGGCGATTCGTGCAGAGCGAGCTCGGGCCCCTCTCCGAAGACAGCGTCGAGGCGCAGAGGCTGCGCGAGACCCTCGAGGCCTCATTCAAGTACGGCAGTCACGTGGCCGCGGCTGAGTACCTTCAGCTCCACGAGCACACGGTGCGCAACCGCCTGCACAAGGCCGAGGAGCTCCTGGGCCGATCACTCCTCGAGCGCCGCATCGAGATCCAGGTAGCGCTGCGACTGCGCAAGTTGCTGCACCGCAAGGCCTGAGGCCCCTCGGGCGGGTCTCAGGGTCGCGGATTCAGGGATTCAAGCACGCCGAACACGCAGGCGGTGTCCTCGTCGTCGCGTCCCTGCTCGACGGCCATGCGGTAGAGGTCCGCGGTCGCTGAGAAGAGGGGGGTCGGGGAGCCGACATCCGATGCGAACGCAGCAATGAGGTCTATGTCTTTCTGGAAGGTGCTCACGCGCATTGTCGCGGTGCTGAAATCCTCCGAGATCATCAGGGGCCCGCGGACGGCGAGCATCCGTGAGGCTCCGGCCCCATCGCCGACCGCGGCGAGGACGCCGTCGAGATCCATGCCCGAGCGCTTTGCCAGGACGAGGGCCTCGGCTGCGGCAGCATTGTGGACCGCCACGAGCAGGTTCGCGATGAGCTTCATGCGGGTGCCGTTTCCGAACGTTCCCACGTCGTATACGGCCCGGCACATCATGAGCAGGATCTCGGTTGCCGCCGCCTTCGCCGCTGAGCTGTCGCCGCTCAGGTACGCCACGATGTCACCCGACCGTGCCTGCTGGCCCGTACCGCTCATCGGGCAGTCGAGCAGGACCGCCCCGCGTTCGTCTGCACGGTGCCGGGCCTGGGATTTCTCATCCGGCGACAGGGTGCTGGTCTCGATGATGATCAAGCCCGGGGCATCGCCAACGCACAGGCCGTCCGGCCCGGTGAGCACTGCTTCGAGGGCCCGGCTGCTCGTCAGCGAAGTGACCACGACGTCGCACCGGGCGGCGAGCTCGGTCGCGGAGGCTGCCGTGAGCCCGCCCCGACCTGCATGCTCCCCGAGCCGCGCAGCGTCGATGTCGAACCCGACGACGTCGCGTCCGGATGCCATGAGGGATGCGCTCATCGCCGAGCCCATGATGCCGAGTCCCACGACGCCGATCGGCTTCGTCCTCACCTCGGGTTACGCGCCCGCTGGGAGGAAATCCCGGAGGGCACGCATGAACGCCTCCGGAGACTCGAGTACCGCGGCATGCCTGCCCGGCTCGATCCAGACCGGCAGGGCGTCCGTGATCTGCTCCTCGAACATGGGTACCGCTGCGATGAAGGCCGGGAGGTCATCGCGCCCGCACACGACGAGGGTAGGCGCCTGAATCTGGCGCAGCAGATCGCGGGTGTCGGCGCGCTCGAGCAGTTCGCATGCCCGTGCATACCCCTCGGGGTCGACCCCGGTGATCATGTCGCGGACGCGCACGACCGCCGGCGCCTGCGCCTCAAGGGCATCGGCAGTGAACCAGGCATCGAGGGTTGGCGCGACCAGGGAGGCCATGCCGCTCGTCCGGGCGATGTCGGCGCGATCGCGCCACTGCTGGCGGACGACCTCGGGGTAGGTGGCCACCGTGTCGATGAGCACCAGGTGGTCCACCAGGTCGGGATGGTGCGCGGCGAGATCCTGGGCTACCAGACCGCCGAGCGACATGCCGGCCACGTGCACGCGGTCGAAAGCCGAATTCCGGATCTGGGCGGCCACCGACTCAGCAAGCTCGTGCACGCCGAGCTCGACGTCGGTCAGCGTGGCGCTGCCATGCCCGGGGAAATCGAGGGTCAGCACCGTGTAGCCGCTGAGGCCGGCGGTGACGTCGGCCCAGCAGCCGCTGTTGACGCCGAGTGCATGGAGGAGGAGCAGGGGTGGCCCCACTCCGGTCTGCCGCATGGTGCTCATGTCGCGTCCTTTCCGAGCTTGGGCAGGGCCGGCTCAGCAGGGGCCGGGGTCTGAGCCACGTTCATGACCATGGCCAGGAGCGTGTAGTAGCCCAGGGAGGCAACGAGCTCGACCAGCTCGACGTGGCCGATGAGCTCACCCGCTCGCGCAAAGGTGTCGTCAGTGATGGCCTTGGTGAGCTCGAGCTCCGAGACAACGTCCCAGACGAGCGTTTCCTGCGCGTCCATCGTCCGAGGCCGAACCCCGGCACCGATCGACTCGACGATCTCCTCCGATAAGCCTGCGGCAAGGGCCAATGGCTGGTGAAAGCTCCACTCGAACTGCTGGTCCCAGCGCCTGGCGACCAGCAGAATCGACATCTCGAACAGGCGTGGCTCGAGCGACGAATGGAATCTCAGGAACTCGCCGGTGCGCTGGACTCGTGTCATCAGCTCAGGGCTCTGGATCAGCGGCGCGAACGGTCCGATCAGCGCGCCCCGGGGCCCGGAGGAGATCTCATCAAAGGCCTGCCGCTGACCCTCCGTCATTTGATCGACGGAGGGCGCGGGCAGGCGGTCGGGACCAGGGGTCAAGATGCTGCCTCGCCTGCAAGAATCGCCCGATTGACGGCGGGCAGGACCTCGCCGGCCATCAGTTCCATCGAGCGGCGCGCCAGCGTCGGGTCGACCCAATCGAGGCCGGCGTAGACGATCTCGCCGAAGTCGCCTGTCTCATCGCGGAAGGCAAGGAGCTGCTCGGCGACCGATGCGGCCGTGCCGGTGATGACCAGCTTGTCGAGCACGGCCTCAAGGGTAATTTCGTCATCAGGCTGATCCCGATGGGTCTTGAAGAGCTCCAGCCGCCCGATCTTCTTCATCTTCTTGTACATCTGCGAGTAGTAGAAACGATACGGGCTATTCGCATCATCCCGGCCGTAGCGCTGGGCCGTGGCATCGTCGTCCGCGACGAAGATCGTGCGCGCGACGCGCCAGTCGGCGACATCGGCCGTCTGCCCGACCGACTCCTTGCCTTCGACGAAGTTCGGCCAGTGAGTCGCAACCCACTGGGGGAGAAGGAAATTGGCCGAGAGGGGGTGAAAGTCGGCCGCGCCCATCGCGATGACTCCCTTGGAGAAGGGCGCAACGACCGTGCCGACGATTTCCGGTCGGGGCTGCTGCAGAGGCTTGGGCATGACCCCGACCCCGAGATCCAGGTCGATCGTCGTCGAGGTCGTCACCTTGAAGCGGTTGCCGGGCAGGTCGATGTCATACGGGGGCTCGGACTCCCAGATCTTCGTGATGACCGCGATTGATTCAGCGAACATCTTGTTGCGGTCCTCATTGATGATGCCGAGGACCTCCGCATCCGACGGCAGCGCGCCGGGGCTGACGCCGAGGATGAAGCGACCACCGCTCAGGTGGTCGAACATTGCTGACTGCGCCGCCACCAGCACCGGATGCATGTGCGAGAGGTTGGTGGTGCCAGTGCCGAGTCGGATCTGCGTCGTGGCCGGGATCAGCGTGGCCAGGAAGAGCAGGCTGTTCGTGATGTTCTCATGGCGATCGGTCAGGTGCTCCCCGATGAACGCATCGTGGAAGCCAAGCTGGTCGGCGAGGATCACCGCATCGCGGTCCTCGCGCAGGGTGTCTGCCCATTCGCGACCGAGGGGATGCATCGGCATGGAGAAATAGCCCAGTCTCACGGAAATCTCACTTTCTCGGCGGTTAGCTAGTGAGACGAGTCAATGTCCGGGCCCGGAAAAAATCACTGGCGCTTGCCGTGAACTTTCGCGATGGCGCGTGACGCGGAGCGTGATTCACGGGCGGGGCATCGCCGGTACGGGACTGCTCACGACATCTGACAGTTGCCTGCGGGAGGTTTCACGCACGACGCCAGTGCATGCAGTTGCCCTGACGGGTGTACTGACCTTCCACATGATCGACCGCACGGCTCCACACCCGTGAAGCGCGGCGCACGAGATCGAAAGGCGAAGAGCAGGCATGGCCCCAGACCCAAGTTCGATCGAGCCGGACGTTGACTCCGGGACCTTCAGGCACGTCGTCG
>WLND01000037.1 GCA_009726075.1 Actinomycetota bacterium | reverse complement strand
TGCCCGTGCGGAGATCTTCGACCTCGACCGCCTCGACACGTACCCGGCCGATGATCCTGGTGATCCTCGTGCGGCGAGCGAGCGGCCCGCCCAGCAGCCTGCTCGCGCCCCATCGCACCAGCGCCGGCACCTCCGCGGCCGGAAACTCCGAGGTCATGAGCACCGTGGCACAGCCGGCCTCGCGCAGGGTGAGCACCGCAGACCAGCTCACCAGCTGCGAACCGACGACCACCGCGCGCGTGCCGCCGACTCCCTGGCCGGCATGAATGGCAGTCTGCAGCTGCCCTGTCGTGAGCACTCCGGCGGGACGGTCGCCCGGCACGAGCCGAGCAGCCCTCGGGCGCTCTCTGGCCCCGGTAGCGAGGATGACGGCCTTCGCATCGACTCGCATGCGCCCGGACGGACGGGTGACGAGTAGCGAGCACCCATCGGCCCAGCCGGTCACCGTCGCCGAGGTCAGGACCCACGCGCCCGAATCATGCGCCCGGGCGGCGAGCTTCCGCGCGTACGCCGGGCCCTTCATCAAACGCTTGATATCCCGCAGGCCATACCCGGTGTGGTCGCTGTGCCTGGGGATTCCGCCGGCTTCGGCCTCCCGTTCGAGCACGAGGACTTCGGCGACGCCGGCCTTGCGCAACTCGCGTGCCGCAGAAAGGCCCGCCGGCCCGCCGCCGACGATGACGACATCCGCGGTCAGCACCTCGTTCATCGGCCCGCCTCGCTCGGGCGTGATCCCGGATCCCCCGAGATCAACGCCCCGGCGCCACGCACCATCAACGACTCGACCTGGGCCGCGCAGTAGAACCCTTGGCAGCGGCCGATCCCCGCACGAGTCCGGCGCCGCAGCCCGTCGAGATCGCAGGGCGGTATCGGCGAGCTCATCGCGTCGAGGATCTCGCCCGCGGTCACCTTCTCGCAGAAGCAGATGATGTTGCCGTAGCGGCGATCATCGTCGATGAGGTCGTCGCGCTGGTAGGGGCGAGGAAATGCCTCGCCGATGTTCGGCATGGTCGGCGCATCTGGAACGGTCTCCTTGGGCGCGGCTACGAGCCCAGCGCCTTCCATCAGACCGACGACGTGCTCGGCGATCGCCAGCGATGCCGTGAGACCCGTCGAACGGATACCGCCGACCAGGACGTAGCGGCGCCCCCCGTGCGCCTCGATGACGTAGTCGTCGTGCTCAGTGGAGGCGCGCAGGCCCGCGTAGCTCGCGGTCACCTCCTCCTCGAGCAGGGCCGGCATGAGCGCCCGGCCCTTCGCGAGGAGATATGCAAAGCCCGTCTCCGTGGTCGAGGTGTCGCCTCGATCGTCGAGGTTCTCCGAGGTCGGGCCGAGCATCACGTTGCCGTAGATCGTCGGGCTGATCAGGACTCCCTTGCCCTTGTCGGTGGGCACCGGCAGGACGATGCAGGGCGCAAGCGACCTGGCGAACTTGTCGAAGACGAGCAGTTCGCCCCGCCTGGGCACCACGGTGAACCGCTCGAAGCCAAAGCGCCGGTCGATCTCGTCGGCGCCAAGCCCTGCGGCGTTGACGATCCACCGGCCCCGCAATTTCCCCGTTGACGTCCAGAGAACCGTGTGCTCGTCACCGACGGCGGCGCTGGCCACGTAGGTGTCGAGGTAGAGGTCGCAGCCGCGGGATTTAGCCTCGGTCGCATAGGCGAGCGCCGTGGTCCATGGGCAGATGATGGCCTCGCCCGGCACCGTCATGCCGCCGAGCACGCCCGGCCCCAGGTTCGGCACAAGGTCGTACACCCCGGCGGCATCGATCACGCGGCAGTCTGCGTAGCCGTTCGCGACCGCCTTGGCCTCGAGCTTGGGCAGGGCCGCGAACTCCTCCTGAGACCAGGCCACGAGCACCGCTCCGGTGCGCTCGACCGGGATCCCGACAGCCGCGGCGTAGTCGCCGAGCAGCGTGAAGCCCCGCTGAACCAGGGTCGACTCGACCGAGCCCGGCACGGCGTCGAAGCCGGTGTGCAGGATCGCCGTGTTCGCCTTGCTCGTCGCGTCGCCGACGTCGCCTCGGGCCTCGACGAGGCCGACCGTGAGGCGTCGCCCGGTGAGCTCACGAGCGATCGCGCAGCCGACAACACCTCCGCCGATGACCAGGACGTCGTAGACCGGTTCAGCCGTGCTCACGAAACCTCCAGGGGTCGGTCATCACTCATCGGGCTCGGGGGCATCATGCGAGCCACGCACTCGCCCCACGATGCCATGAACCCTGCCGCCCGATCGGCGGACATCCTTGGTTCGAAGGTAGCGGCCGGCGTCCAGCCGCCCGTGACGGTCTCAAGGCTAAGGACCGGGTCGATGCCCAGCCTGGCCAGCGCCGCAGCGCCCAGTGCCGTGGCATGCCCCGATGGGTAGATCTCGACCGGCGCCTGCAGCAGGTCCGCCTGCGCCTGCATGAGGGCCCTGGAGTTCGTGAGCCCGCCATCTGCCCGAAGCCGAGTGATCGCACACCCCGTATCAACCTCGACCACCGTGGCGAGCGCGGCGATCTGCGCCGCGATCGAGTCGATGACCGCTCGCACGAGGTTCGCGCCGGTCGTCGCGAGGCTCATGCCCGTGAAGGCAGCCGTCGCATCGGGCCGCCACCAGGGGGCAGCGAGACCGGCGAGCGCAGGGCTGAACAGCACGCCCCCGCTGTCGGCCGCGGCCGCAGCGTCGATCGTCGTCTCGTCCGAGATGATGCCGAGGTCGCGCAGCCAGCGCACGGCAGACGCGGCCGCGTACACCTGGCCATCGACGCAGTACCGGGTTTCGCCGCCCACCCGCCACGCAACCGACGTCGTGAGCCCGCTCGTCGACCGAACAGCGCTCGTGCCGGTGTTGGCCAGCAGGAAGGCCCCGGTGCCGTAGGTGCATTTCGCGGCGCCCGGCTCAAGGCAGCCCTCGGCGAGCAGGGCCGCCTGCTGATCGACGATGAGCCCGACAACCGGAACGGCGGGCCCGAAGGCGCTCGTCGTGCCCACGATCTCGTCGCAGGCGACCAGCCGTGGCAACTGCTCGGCGGCCAGCCCGAAGTGGTCAAGCAGTTCGACGTCCCAGTCGACCGAATCGAGTCCGAGCACGAGTGATCGGCTCGCCGTGGTCACGTCGGTCACGAACTCGCCCGTGAGGTGGTGGACGATCCAGGTATCGGTGGTCGTGACCACGCCCTCTCGGGTCACATGGCGTCGAAGCCACGCCATCTTCGGTGCGGAGAAATAGGGATCGAGGACGAGCCCGGTGCGCTGGGCAAACACAGACGCGTGGACGGTCAATTCGGTGCAGATGGACGCAGATCGTCGGTCCTGCCACACGATGGCCGCTGACAGTGGTCGACCGGTTGACCGCTCCCAGGCGAGCACGGTCTCGCCCTGGTTGGCCAGCGCCACAGCGCTGATCGGCACGCCGGCCTCAGCGATCGCCCGCCGCCCCGCAAGCAGCACCGAATCGAGAAGCTCGTTCGGGTCTTGCTCGACTCCCCCGCCCGGCAGGTACACAGGACGCACGGTCACCTCGGCGATCGACAGCACCGACCCCTCGCCGTCGACGACGATCGCCTTCGTTCCGGACGTACCCTGATCGATGGCAAGGACGTTCATGGGGCAAACCCGCTCGGGCTCATGTCGTCACGCCGGAGGTATTTCGACGAGCTCGGCAGACCGGCTCGAGCGGATCACGATGACGAGCCCGGTCATGATGAGCAGGGCTGCCGGCAGCACCCCCCACGACGGTACCTGCCCGAGCGCAACAGCCGCGATCAGCGTGGACCCCGGCAGCTCGAACAGGATTGCCAGCGACACCACCGTTGCGGAGGTCGTCGCCAGGACCTTGTTGATGAGCGAGTGGCCGAGCAGTTGGGCCGTCACGGTGAGGAGGAGGATGAGGCCCCACGCCTGCAGGGAGAAGCCGCTGATCGGCTGCCGGAGCACAAGGCACAGGGCCAGCAGGAGCAGCGCGGCCGACCCGTAGAGGCCGAATGTGAGCGTGGACGTCGACACCGTCTTGCGAGCCTGCTCGGCGGTCGTGAAGTAGGCGGCAGCGAACACGGCGCCGAGCAGGGCCAGGGCATCGCCGACGAGCGCACGCGGGCCCAGGGACAGGTCGACCCCGGTCAGCACGACGACACCGGTGAGCGAGATCGCCATGCCGAGCCACACCGCGCGCTCAATCCGCACCCCACGGGCACGGGCGATCAGGGCCGCCCAGACCGGCTGGGTGGCCACCAGCGCCGTCGACGACGCCACGGTCGTGAACCGAAGCGAGGGCACCCACGTTGCGAAGTGCGCTCCGAGCAGGAGCCCGCTCAGGATGATGAGGCGCCACTGGGAACGAGACAGGGCCCCGAATTCCGCCCGGGCCCGTGCAAGAACCCAAACGCCGGTGGCCCCGGAGCCCAGGAAGCAGCGCCAGAACGCGATTGCCAGGGCGGGCGCCGCGGTGGCCGTGATAATCGGGCCGGATGCCGACACGAACGCCAGCGCCGTGCCGATCCATAGGACGTCGATGCGTGATGGCCGGGCCAGGTCTTCACGAGGACTGGCCGCCGAATTCACAAGCGCGACGGTAGCCTTCGATTGTGATGACTGGTGCCGCGACCCGGGTTTTCCTGGCCCGACTGTCCGGTATCGGCGTATTCGACCCGAACGGTGATCAGGTCGGCAAGGTGCGCGATGCCATCGTCGTCCTGCGGACGGGGTCCAATCCCCCGCGACTGACCGGGCTCGTCGTCGAAGTGCAGCCGCGGCGGCGCATCTTCGTCCCGATGACGAAGGTCACGGCGGTCGACACCGGCCAGGTCATCGTCACCGGCGCCGTGAACCTCCGCCGCTTCGAGCAGCGCGCCGGCGAGACCCTCGTGACCGCCGAACTCCTCGACCGTTCCGTCGGACTCCTCGAATCCGGAGATCGGGTGGCGATCCTCGATGTCGCCGTCGAGCAGAGTCGCACCACCGACTGGTACGTCACCCAGCTCTTCATCCGTCGCGGCGGCGGCGGCTTTCGCCGGGGCGAGCGCTTCGTGGTCGACTGGTCGGAGGTCGGCGGGCTGTCGTTGCCCGCGGCCGATCAATCCGCCGAATCCCTCGTCGCCAGCCTGGCGACCATGCGCCCCGCCGACGTCGCGACCGTCCTGCACGACCTCAGCCCGAAGCGACGTCTTGAGGCAGCGCGCGAACTCGACGACGAGCGCCTTGCCGACGTCCTCGAGGAGTTGCCGGAGGACGATCGCGTCGAGATCGTGTCGATGCTCGAGGCCGAGCGTGCCGCCGACGTCCTCGAGGAGATGGACCCGGACGATGCCGCCGACCTCATCTCGGAATTGCCGCCGGAGCAGGCCGAGGCCCTGCTGGGCCGGATGGAACCCGACGAGGCCGACGATATTCGCCGCCTGCTGTCGTACGACGACTTCTCGGCCGGCGGCATGATGACGACCGAGCCGATCGTGCTCGCGGCCGATGCCACCGTGGCCGACGCCCTGGCACACATTCGCAACAAGGACCTGTCGCCGGCCCTCGCCTCGCAGGTCTACGTCACGCGCGCCCCGACCGAGACCCCGACCGGAAAGTACCTCGGAGTCGCCCACTTCCAGGGATTGCTGCGCGAACCGCCGGGCACCCTCGTGTCCGCGGTGCTCGACACCAGCCTCGTGCCCGTCGGCCCGGATTCGCCGCTGTCATCAGTGACCCGCACCTTCGCCGCCTACAACCTCGTGGCCCTGCCGGTCGTCGACGAGAACGGCCGACTCCTCGGCGCCGTCACCGTCGACGACGTCGTCGACCACATGCTGCCGGAGGACTGGCGCGAGAACGACGGCGACGACCGTGGTTAGCCCGCCCCGCCGGAAGTCCTCCGGGCTCGATCAGCCTCGCGCCCGGGGAGTGTCGCTGCGCGATGCCTACGACCCCGAGCGCTTCGGCCGCATCTCGGAGAAGGTGGCCCGCTACATCGGCTCGTGGTCGTTCATCGCCTGGATGACCGTCGTCGTGGTGTCGTGGGTCCTGTGGAACACGGTCGGGCCCGTCGACCTTCGGCCCGACGTCTTCCCGTTCATCTTCCTGACCCTCCTGCTGTCCTTGCAGGCCTCCTACGCGGCCCCGCTCATCCTGCTTGCCCAGAATCGTCAGGCCGACCGCGACCGCGTCCAGTACCTCGAGGACAGGCAGCGCACCGAACGGCTCCTCGCTGACAGCGACTACCTGGCACGGGAGATCGCCTCGCTCCGGCTCGCCCTTGGCGAGGTCGCGACGCGCGACTACGTCCGCAGCGAGCTTCGCGATCTCGTCGACGACCTGGTCGTCCGCATCGAATCCCTTGACGCCGAGCGGCGGGCATCGCCCGAAGACCGACGCACCTGACCGACCGCGCCACCGCCTACGATCGCCTCATGGCCATCGATATCTCCGCGATTCATGCTGCCCTCGCAACAGTCGAGGACCCAGAGATCCATCGGCCCATCACCGAGATCGGCATGCTCAAGTCGGTCGAGGTCGGCGCGGACGACGTCGTCACGGTCGCCGTCTACCTCACGGTGTCTGGCTGCCCGATGCGCGACACGATCACCGAGCGGGTCACCACCGCCGTCGGCGCTGTGGCCGGCGTTCGATCAGTCGTCGTCGAGCTCGACGTCATGGGGGACGACCAGCGCGCCGAGCTGAAGAAGCTCCTGCGGGGCCACGACGAGCGCGAGATCCCATTTGCCCAGGCCGGATCGCTCACCCGCGTGTACGCGATCGCCTCGGGCAAGGGCGGCGTCGGCAAGTCGTCGGTGACCGCGAACCTGGCCGTGGCCATGGCCGAGTCGGGCCTGTCGGTGGGGCTCGTCGATGCCGACGTCTACGGCCACTCGATCCCCCGCATGCTCGGAGCCACCGCTGCGCCCACGATGGTCGAGGGCATGATCATGCCGCCGACCGGCTTCGGGGTTCGGGTCATCTCGATGCTCCCCTTCAAGCCGGGCGGTGTCACGCAGCCGGTCGCGTTCCGCGGGCCCATGCTCCACCGGGCGCTGCAGCAGTTCCTGGCCGACGTCTGGTGGGGTGACCTCGACGTCCTGCTCCTCGACCTGCCGCCGGGCACCGGCGACATCGCGATCTCCACCGCCCAGCTGCTCCCCACGGCCGAGATCATCGTCGTGACGACTCCGCAGGCCGCCGCGGCCGACGTCGCCGTGCGCGCCGGCACCCTCGCCGAGCAGACGCACCAGAAGGTCGCCGGCGTCATCGAGAACATGAGCAGCTTCCCGTGCCCGCACTGCGGCGAGCCGCTGGACCTCTTCGGATTCGGAGGGGGCGCGCTTGTCGCCGAGCAGCTCTCGGACGCCCTCGGCACGCCGGTGCCCCTGCTCGGGCAGATCCCGTTCGACGTGAAATTGCGCGAGGGGGGCGACAACGGCATGCCGCTCGTGCTGAGCCATCCGCAGGAGCCCGCCTCGATTGCCCTTCGTTCGATCGCCCAGCGGCTCGGCAGCCGGCCTCGGGGCCTTGCCGGCATGTCGCTGGGCCTGACCCCAGCGGGCCGGTAGCGCTCAGGCCCTGCGGCAGCTAGGTCGCGTCGGGGTCGAAGGCCGGACGGCTCGGGTCTGCCGTGGCCGACGGCTGGCCGGAGGCAGGGAGCACCGGCCGGGCCGTGGGCTCGGGATCGTCGGCGAACAGGCTCGACGCGAGCTTGCGCGGATGGAGGTCGCCCAGGCTCTTCACCGCATCGAGGGTGCCGCCCATGTCGACACCGGCCGAGTCAGCAAGATCCTGTCGCGCGTTTGCCGCCATGCCGCGCACCTGCTTGAGCATTCGAGCAGCGTCGGCGGCCGCCTTGGGCAGCCGCTCCGGGCCGAAGACGAGCAGGCCCAGAACGGCGAGCAGCATGATCTCGCCAATCCCGATGTCGAACACCCCGTCAGGGTACGCCGTGCGGGCTGCCTCCCGGTACCTCGCCCGGATTCAGCCCTTGTCTGGCAGCGACCCAAGGGTCACCTTGGCAACCTGCTTGCGGCCCGATCGCTGGTACTCGACCTCAACCTCGTCGCCAGGCGCGTAGCTGCGCACGGCAACGACGAGCTCGGTGGAGTCGCCGATGAGGCGATCGCCCAGCTTCGTGATGACATCGCCCGGCTTGAGCCCGGCGCTGTCGGAGGGTCCGCCCGCTGTCACCTCGCGCACCTTGGCACCGCGGTCTGCATAGCCGGTGTCGAGCGACACCCCGATTGCCGTGGTCTTCGAGACACCCGTCGCGATGAGCTCCTCGGCAATGCGCTTCGCCGAGTTGACCGGGATCGAGAAGCCGAGGCCGATGTTGCCGGTCTCGCCGTTCGTGGCGAGCGATGCGATCGCTGAGTTGATGCCGATCACGCGCCCGGCCGCGTCGAGGAGGGGTCCGCCCGAGTTACCCGGGTTGATGGCCGCATCGGTCTGAATGGCATTGATGTACGACAGGTCATCAGTCCCGCCTGCGGTCACGACCCGGTCGATCGCGCTCACGATGCCCGAGGTGACCGTGCCGTCGAGGCCGAGGGGCGCGCCGATCGCGATCACGGCATCGCCCACCCGCGCCGCCTTCGAATTGCCGAGCGTCACTGCGGGGAGCCCGGTGCGATCGACCTTGATGACGGCGAGGTCGTACGAGGTGTTGGTGCCGACAACCTTGCCCGGGACCTCCTGGCCGTCGCTGAACACCACCGTGAGGTCGCCACCGTCCTTCACCAGGCTCACCACGTGGTTGTTCGTGAGGATGTAGCCGTCCGGCCGCAGGACGAAGCCCGATCCGCTTCCCCCGGTGGTCTTGCCCTCGGCGATGATCGAGACGACCGACGGCAGCACCTTCTGAACGATCTGGCCGATCGAGCCCGGCTCAGCAGCCGGGGCCTGCGCATCGCTCTGCGGGAGCACCTGCACGACCGACCCAGCGTCAGTCGCGACGGAGTCGACCCCGCGGCCCACGAGGTAGCCGCCGAGGCCCGCAACGCCTCCGACAACGAGCGCGGTCACCGCAGCGATCACCACGACCCCGAATGCGCCGGGGCCCCGGTGCTTGTGCTGGGGCACCGGGGAGGGCGACACTGGCGGCTGGCT
>WLND01000363.1 GCA_009726075.1 Actinomycetota bacterium | reverse complement strand
GGAGGTCTCCGAGGGCCGTCACCGACACGACGATGAGCGGCGCACCGACGACGTCACCCCCGACAACGAAGGCACCCACCGACTGTGCCTCCGCACGGAGCCCGCCGGAGCACTCAATGGCCCACGCTGCAGGCAGATCGGCGGGGGCCCCGAATCCGACGAGGAGCGCAGTCGCGACCCCGCCCATTGCGGCGACATCCGCCAGGCTCGCCGCGGCCGCCTTTCGTCCGATCTCACCCGGACTCGACCAGTCCCGGCGAAAGTGCGTGCCCTCGATCAGGACATCGGTGGTGGCCAGGACGCTGCCGGAGGGAGTCGTCACGATCGCGGTGTCATCGCCGGGGCCAAGGATCACGCCGGGCCGTCCGCTCACGTCCGGGGCTATCTGGTCGATGAGGCCGAACTCACCGAGCTCGCCGAGCGTCGGGCCATCGGTTTCCAGCATCGCTCTCCTTCTGCGCCGAATTCATCGCTAGTCTCTCAGCATGGTGGTGCAGGCGTACGTGCTCATCCAGACCGAGGTCGGCAAGGCCGCCACCGTCGTGCAGGCGATCCGCGCCATCGACGGGGTCACGCTCGCCGAGGACGTCACAGGTCCCTACGACGTCATCGTCCGGGCCGAGGCGCGCACGATCGATGAGCTCGGACGCCTCGTCGTGGCGAGCATCCAGGGAGTGCCAGGCATCACGCGCACGCTCACGTGCCCGGTCCTGAACCTCTGAGCGGTCGGGCCTCGTCGCGCGGCGGCCCTGTTCGCTGGGACCGCGAGCCCTTCCCCCGCAAGCCCAGTCACCTCAAGCCGGTGCCGCGCCGCCGGGCATCGTCGATCAGGTGCGAGATCAGGCCCGCATAGTCCATTCCTGTCGCCTCCCACATGCGCGGAAACATCGAGATCGGGGTGAACCCAGGCATCGTGTTGACTTCGTTGATGATGATTCGGTCGTCGGGGGTGACGAAGAAATCGACTCGAGCCAGCCCCTCGCACCCCAGCGCCTCGAAGGCCAGGGCAGCCTGCTGTCGGACTCCGCGCTCGGTCGCCTCGGGCAGGGCGGCGGGCACCACGAGGGTTGCCGAGTCATCGAGGTACTTGGCGGCGAAATCGTAGAACTCGTGGTGTGCATCGACGATGATCTCGGCGCAGCGGCTGGTGATGCTCGCTCCCGACTCGTCCTGCATGACCCCGCATTCGACCTCGCGGGCGCCCTCCACGGCTGCCTCGACCACGACCCGCGGATCGTGGCGGCGGGCTTCGTCGATCGCCTGCTCGAGCTCGGCCGCTGAGTGGACCTTGCTGATGCCCTGCGATGAACCTGCGCGTGCCGGTTTCACGAAGCACGGGAACCCGACGAGCGCCGCACGCAGCAGGGAATCGTCACGGTCATGTCGCCACTGACGGTCGGTGATGACCTCGTACGGCTCAACGGCCAGCCCCGCCGATTGAAAGACCGACTTCATGAAGCCCTTGTCCATCGCGACCGCGGACGCAAGCACCCCCGAGCCGACATAGGGGATGCCGGACATCTCGATGAGTCCCTGGATCGTGCCGTCCTCGCCCCACGGACCGTGAAGCACGGGAAACACGACGTCGATCGGCCCGAGGGAGTCGGAGGCCGCCCTCGGGTCTGCCTGGAGCACGGCGGGACGATCGTTGGCTACCACGGAGGGCAGGACTCCATCGCGGATGCGAAGGCTCTCGGGATCCGGATCCTGCAGGTACCAGCCGCCATCGCGGGTGATACCCAACGCAACGACGTCGTACACATCTGGATCAAGGGTGCGAAGGATGCTCCCGGCGCTCACGCACGAGATCCCGTGCTCGCTGCTGCGACCACCGAAGACGACCGCAACGCGAACCCTCTGCACATGCAGACCGTACCCGGCTGGATACAGGCGTTCGGGCTAGGGTCAAGCCGTGACCCATGCATCGAGCCTTCCGCCCCGCCCCGCCACGTTCGTCGTCACCGCAGGCCGGCCGGCTCGGACCCCCGATGCCCCGCTGAATCAGCCCATCGTCCCTGCGTCCTCGTTCATCGCGGGTGGTCCGATGGAGTACGCACGCGAGGACGCCCCCACGTCCGAGGCGCTCGAGCAGGTCATCGGCGGACTCGAGGGCGGGACGGCGACCGTTTTCTCCTCGGGCATGGCTGCTGCGAATGCCGCGATGGACCTGCTGCCCATGGGGTCAGTCGTGGTCGCTCCTAGCGCGGCATACACCGGTGTTGCCGTCCGGCTTCGGGAACTCGACCGGATCGGCCGCATCAGCCTGCGCATCGTCGAGGTCGATAACACTGCAGAGGTCGTCGCGGCGTGCACGGGGGCCGCGCTCCTGTGGCTGGAATCCCCGACCAATCCCCTGCTCCAGGTCGCCGACCTGCCCGCGTGCATCGCCGCGGCGAAGGCTGCCGGTGCGCTCGTCCTCGTTGACAACACCTTCGCAACGCCAATCCTCCAGACCCCGCTCGCACTCGGTGCCGACTTCGTGCTCCACAGCGTCACCAAGGCCCTGAGCGGCCATTCCGACCTGCTCATGGGCGCCCTTGTCACGGCAGACATGGCCCTTGCCGAGCAGGTTCGAGGCAGGCGCGTCCTGCTCGGCGGCTCCACGAGTGCATTCGACTGCTACCTGGCCCTGCGCGGAATCCGAACCCTTGCCCTTCGCGTCGAGCGCAGCCAGTCCAATGCACGCTTCGTCACCGAGCGGCTCCAATCGCATCCCGCGGTATCTCGGGTTCGGTACCCGGGGTTCGGTTCCATGGCCTCGATCGAGATAGCCGCCGGTCCCGCTGCCGCCGACGCAGTCTGCGGACGAACCGCGATCTGGACCCACGCGACAAGTCTGGGCGGCGTCGAGTCGCTGCTCGAACGGCGTCGACGTTGGGCCCTGGAGAGCACGACAGTCCCGGAGAACCTCATTCGGCTCTCATTCGGTATCGAACACGAGGACGACCTCTGGGCCGACCTGAGGGACTCGCTGGACGCCGCTAGCGCCCTGTAACGGTCTCGGCCTTG
>WLND01000362.1 GCA_009726075.1 Actinomycetota bacterium | reverse complement strand
GCCCAAGGCGATGTCATGCAGCCCCTCGTACTCGGCGCGTGCCGCCCCGTGCGGATCGTTCGTAGTCAAGGCAGTGCCCCTCTCGTCGAGATCGTTGTGCGTCGTGTCGTCGGGTCGTTCAGCCCGCGCCGCCGCCGACGGCGGCATCGCTCGTGCGTCGCTTTCGCTTGGCACCCTTCTTGGGGATGAGGGATGACAGGTCTCCCCCGTTGTCGGTGGTCTTCAGGACGAATGGACGGAGCTTGGTGTACTGGATCACGCTCACGGAACAGGGGTCCACGGAAATCCGCTGGAACTGGTCCAGATGCAGGCCGAGCGCATCGGCAAGGATCGCCTTGATGACGTCGCCGTGGCTCACCGCAACGTAGATCGCGTCCTCGCCCAGGGCCTGGTTCCACTCGCGCACCGCAGAGACCGCTCGATGCTGCATCTGCGCCATCGCCTCGCCCTCGGGCCCCGGAAACACGGCGGCACTCGGATGAGCCTGGACCACGCTCCACATCGGCTCCTTGGCCAGCTCCTTCAGCGGCTTTCCTGTCCAGTCGCCGTATCGGCACTCGCCGATTCGATCATCGGTGTGGCGGGCCACCTCACCGGCCTGTGCCGCGGAGATGACGTCGGCGGTCTGCATCGTCCGGTCGAGCGGTGAGGCGACGACGGCAGCCAGGGTCAGGACCGAGAGCCGTTGAGCCACCGCAGCAGCCTGGCCCTCGCCGTGCTCGTCGAGGACGACGCCGGGCGACCAGCCGGCCAGCACTCCATCGGCATTCGCTTTCGTCCGCCCGTGCCTCACAAGGATCACCGTGGTCATGTGTGCGAGCGTAGATGCCCCGCGCCAATGCAGCACAATGACAGCATGATCCGCGGCATGGGCCTCTACTCAGCCGAGGGTGTCGTCGATCTCATGGACGTGCGCAGCTGGGAAATGCCAGGCGACGGCCACGTCCAGCCGAAGCTGCTCGAGCTCAAGGAGCAGTGCACGGCCTCACCCGGCGCATTCGTCTGGGTGGGCCTGTTCGAGCCGACGAAGTCCGAGCTCGAGATCATGGCCGAGGTCTTCGAGCTCCCCCACCTTCAGGTCGAGGACGCCGGCAATGACGCGCAGCGGCCGAAGATCGAAGCTGGCCCGGGCAGTCGATCCTTCGTCCTCGTCAAGGTCCTCGACTACATCGAGAAGTCGTCCGACGTCCGCACGGGCCAGCTCGCGATCTTCGTCGGCTCCTGGTTCGCGGTCACGGTGCGGTTCGGCCAGATCGGTGACCTGCGAGGCATCAGGGCACGACTCGAGGGAAGTGATGAACTGCGTTCGCACGGCCCGCTCTCGGTGCTGTACTCGGTGCTCGATCACGTCGTCGATGGATACCTCGTCGTGACCGACGAGATTGCCCAGGACATCGAGCAGGTCGAGACCGAGGTCTTCAGTGGGCAGCCGTCCGAGAACAACGCGAACCGCATCTACCGGCTCAAGCGCGAGAATGTCGAGATCCGTCGGGCCGTCGCGCCCCTCGTGCCCTTTGCCCACTCGTTCGTCGCGGAGTCGGTGTCCTGGCTGCCCGGCGAACTCCTGCCCTACTTTCGTGACATCGGCGAGCACGTCCTGCGAGCTTCGGATGCCACCGAGTCGAGTGACAACCTCCTGATGACCATGCTCATGGCATCGACCTCGCTGCAAGACCTTCAGCAGAACCGCGACATGCGCAAGATCAGCTCCTGGGTTGCGATCGCCGCGGTGCCGACGATGATCGCCGGCATTTACGGCATGAACTTCGACAACATGCCCGAACTCCATCAGGCCTGGGGGTACCCGGCAATCCTGACCTTCATGGGCATCGCCTGCTTCTCCATGTATCGGGCGTTCAAGCGATCAGGCTGGCTGTAACGACCGCGGCGGCTGTTCCTGCAACGACCACACCGCTCGTGATGATCGCAGGCAGCCGTCCGCCATGACCCCAGTCCTTGGGTGCGAGCGCTGCACGGTCGATCGACGTCTGCCTGCGCCGACCTCGGGCGATGACGAGTGCCGCGCCGATGAGCGCCGCGCCGATCACGAGCAGCGCGAGCGCCGCCCAGAGCGTGCCCGGGAAGAAAATGCTCATGGCGATGGGCATGCCCTGGAGTGTGCCGATCGCGGCGATGACCAGGAGCATGAAGTCTCGGAACAGCACTGCTGCGACAACGACGCTTGCCAGGGTCACCAGGGCGAGAATCGCCCCCGAGCGGCTGCCCTCGTCGCCCGTAGCACTCATCGCGATGATGCCGCCGAATATTGCGAGGATCGATCCGAGCGCGATACCGAGGCCATAGGGCCGGACGATGCCGCCCCACGCGAGCACGAACCACGCAACGCCGACGCACCAGACCGCCACGCCTGGCAGTTCGCTCGGGCCAGAAAGCACGGTGACACCCGTTGCCGCTGCCACGGTGACGCTGGCGAGGAAGGCCACGTGCTGAAGTGGTTGACGGTGGAAGAACCACAGGACGGCCGCGAGCGGAATCGAGATGCCGGCCGCGAACAGGCCGAGGCGCTCGTCGTTGAGGGAGAGATACTCGTTGCCGATGAAGGCGAGGAGTGCCGCCCACGTGATGCTGGCGCCGAGCCATAGCACCGATCGAAGCCTGCGGCCCGTGCCCGCGAGGCGCTGCGGCACCGCTAGGCCCGCAATCACGAAGGCAAGGAACCCTGTCGCGATGGTCACGAGCCGCGTCGTGGCCGTGAAGTCCTCCCAGAACTGGCTGATTACGAGCATGAACGCGGCAAGGATGATGGCGCCGCCGAGATACCCGAGGGCCTCGATGAGCAGTGACGTGCGCCGCTCGTGGCCCGCCGGGACAGGCGCGGCCGGCAGGGGCTTGCCTTCGACATCGGCCCGCAGCGACGTCGCCTGATCTGGGCTGATCAGCCCTGCGGCTGTCCAGTGCTCGATCGTCGACGTGAGGTCAATTGGCGGTACGAGTCCACCGGTCTCGTCCTGAGTGATCTTGTCCATGGGTTCACGGTGCGTCGCGAATCCGATGATTGGCAGGGTCTTTC
>WLND01000361.1 GCA_009726075.1 Actinomycetota bacterium | reverse complement strand
TGACGGTGACGATGATGAACGAGGCGGTCTCCGATGCGCCGCGGGACAGACCCCACCCGGCGAGTACCGGCTCGAGGCTGGGCGCAATCTGGGCAGCGCCGAAGCCTGCCGAGATGAAGCCCGCGAGCGTCACCCCCACCTGACCGGCCGCGAGGAAGCGATTCGGATCGGACGCCAGCTGAGCCAGCCGCCGGCCGCGCCTGCCCTGCTCGCTGAGGCGCTGCACCTGGCTCTCGCGCAGCGACACGAGCGCGAGCTCGGCTGCGGAGAAGAACCCGCCCAGGAGCACGAAGAACAGGACGATCCCGATGTTGATCCAGAGATCGGTCATGTGCCCAATGCTTCCATGCCGATGACAATAGGCGTGACCGCGCGCCCGATGGCCTCTCCCTAGGATCGACGGCATGAGCCAAGCGCCCGACGACTTCCTCGATCGGCTGACGCTCACGACCATCGACCGGGACATCTTCACCGGCATCTGCCACTCGGGGGCGCCGATGCGGGCCTACGGTGGCCAGATCGCCGCCCAGTCGCTCATGGCGGCCGGCACCACCGTCGATGACCCGCTGCGCCACGTCCACTCGCTGCACGGCTACTTCCTGCGCCCCGGCCGGACCAAGGAGTCGATCACCTATCTCGTCGAACGTCCTCGGGACGGTGGATCCTTCTCGACGCGAATCGTTCGCGCCGTGCAGAACGGCGAAACCATCTTCATGATGACCGCCTCGTTCGCAGTGTCCGATCCCGGGCCCGAGCATCAGTTCACGCAGCCCACCGTCGCCGCGCCCGAGACCCTGCCCGGCTCACACCTTCCCTCAGCCCTCCCGACCGAGGTGATCGAGCGCCGCAGGCTCGACTACCCGGAGGAGCCGCTCTTCGAACTCCACTTCGTCGAAGCCGAGAACGAGACCCTCCAACGCATCGACGGCCGATATCAGCGCACGGCGTGGGTTCGCATCACCCAACCCCTGCCCGTCGATCCGCTCGCCCAGGCGTGCGCGCTGACCTACCTGTCAGACCTCACCATGGTCACCACCGCCCTGGCTCCGCACCACGACCGCCGCGATGAGCTGCAGCTCGCATCGATCGATCACGCCATGTGGTTCCACTCCCCCGTGCGGGCCGATCAGTGGCTGCTCTTTGCCCAGGACACTCCGGTGGCCCGCGCCGGCCACGGCCTGGCCCGCGGGCTGTTCTACGACACCTCCGGCGTGCTTGTCGCATCAGTCGTGCAGGAGTCGCTCATGCGCGACCGCAGGCACTAGCCGAACGTGCAGCCGGTGACAGCGCCCTTGACGAGGTCGACGGTGAACCTGTTCCAGCGGAAGTCCATCGTCACCATCTGCGGCTGACCATCGATGCTGCCGGTGCGCACCGTGTAGCCGTTCGAGTCGGCAAAGGCACTCGCCGTGGCCAGATCCATGCGGCCATCGACCATCTGCGCGCACATGGCCACCATCTGGGCCGAACCTGCACCGTCGTTGCCGCCGCCGCTCACCTGAGCCAGGCTTCCGGCTATCGCGAGGAGTTGCTCGTACGTGAGGCCTTTGGTCGTGATGACGATCGACGTTCGCCCCGGCTCGGTCATTGTCGAGGACGGCCGCGCGGTCATGCGCAGCACGCCTCCGGTGCGCATGACGTCGGCCTTCGAGCACCGGTGGCCGGCAGGGACGTCCTTGGGATCCGCATTCGTTGGCTGGACGAAGCAGTTCGCAAGGACCTGCGCCGTGACCCTGACCTGCGTGCCGGGGGTTCCGAGCGCTATCCGCGCAGTGCCGACCCGTGCCAGGCTCGTCGAGGTCGCAGGCTCCGCTGCCCAGCCCGTGTTCGCCCATTTCTCGGCGATCGTGAACGAGGGGCCGGCCGTTGAGCCGTAGCGCGCGCCTGCGTAGGTGTCGCCGGTGATGGCCGCCCCAGCGGCGAACGTGAGGCCGTCCGCAATGATCTCGACCGGCTTCGTCCGCTTGAGGCCGACGGAATTGCCCGGCTCCCAAAGGGAGCCAGCGGTACCAAGCCGCGCCGCGGCCAAGGACCAGGACGGCGCCGTGGAATTCACGTGAGGGGACCGGGCCGCAGCGGCTCCAGCAGGATTCGCGGCGACCGCCCCCATGGCGAAGGTGGCAACAACGGCGGCACAGGCACTTGGGACAGCGCGAACACGGCTCATGGAGCCACGCTACGCGACTGGTGCATCCGAAACCACGTCGCCCGCTGCCGGGATCAGGCCGGCCAGCATCGCCCGTTCGACCGCGTCGCTCCGGGTCTTGGCCCCCAGCAATTCGAGCAGCATCTGCACGTCGGCCTTGACGGTCGACAGCGAGAAGCCCAGGGACTTTGCGATGCTCGCGTTGCTCTTGCCCTCGGCGAGCAGTTCGAGCACCTGCACCTGTCGTTCCTTGAGCCCACGGGGCCGGCGTCGGAACTGCGTGTTCTGCGACTGGGCGAGCCAGAGCGACTCGTTGAGCATGTTGATGTGCTGCCACAGGGCGACTGCAGCGCACATGCCCTCCATGAAGGCGTAGTCGAACCAGGTCCAGACCTTCTCGTGGCTGCACACGATCGCGCACACGCCGATGATCGTGCCGCTGTAGACGAGGGGCATCGCCACGATGGTTGATGGCTGCTCGACCTCGTACTCGTGGAGCACGAGGTCTGGCCAAGGGCTCAGCAACGGGAATTTCTCGTCTATCTCCTGCGTCGGCACCACGATGACCTGCCCGGTGTGAAATGCCCGGGTAACCGGCAGGTCCCACCCAAGCGGCAGTGATTGATAGTTGCCGATGCGCTCGCTGAAGCCGAATGAACCGGCCAGCACGAGTTCGGTTCGCTGCGAGCTCACCTGGTACACCGCCGCGCTGTGGGGGCCGTAGATCGCCATGGGGCCCCGAGCGAATGCCTGCATCAGCGAGTCACCGGCAGGGTCGCTGCTGACGAGCTTAAGGAAGGCAGATCGTGCGGCCATATGGTCGCCCGAGTGGTCCCAGGTCATGCACGCCCCTCTGACGCGAGCGGACGTCCGCGGCCATGGTCGGACACTA
>WLND01000360.1 GCA_009726075.1 Actinomycetota bacterium | reverse complement strand
CGTGCTGCATCATGCTGAGCACACCCAACCCAGGAGGCACCCATGAAGGCACGCAGGCTCGGCCAAGGACTCGAGGTCTCGTCCGAAGGGCTCGGCTGCATGGGCATGAGCGAGTTCTACGGCTCGACGGACGATTCGACGTCCATCGCCACGATCCATCGAGCGCTCGACCTCGGGGTGACGATGCTCGACACCGCCGACATGTATGGCCCGTTCACGAACGAGCGCTTGGTCGGCCGGGCCATTGCGGACCGGCGAGACGGGGTCGTCATTGCCACGAAGTTCGGTAACGAGCGCGGCGACGACGGCAGCTGGCGCGGCATCAACGGGCGCCCCGAGTACGTCATCACGTCCTGCGAGGCCTCGTTGCAGCGACTCGGCGTCGACTGCATCGACCTCTACTACCAGCACCGCGTCGATCGGACCGTCCCGGTCGAGGAGACGTGGGGAGCTATGAAGCAGCTCGTCGACCAGGGCAAGGTGCGGCACCTCGGTATCTCCGAGGCGCTTCCGGAGACGATCCGGCGCGCGCATGCCGTGCACCCCATTGCCGCGCTGCAGACGGAGTGGTCGCTGTGGACCCGCGATCCGGAGGACAACGGCGTGCTCGCGACCGTGCGCGAGCTTGGCATCGGTTTCGTCGCGTATTCGCCCCTCGGCCGCGGCTTCCTATCCGGCGAGATTCGCAGCATCGATGACCTCGAGCCGGGCGATTTTCGGCGGATGAACCCGCGATTCCAGGGCGACAACTTCGACAGGAACCTGACGTTGGTCGATCGAGTGCGAGAGATTGCCGCGGAGAAGGACGTGACGGCCAGCCAGCTCGCCCTCGCCTGGGTACTGGCCCAAGGCGATGATGTCGTCCCGATCCCGGGCACTCGGCGCATTGCCTACCTCGAAGACAACGTCGCCGCCGCCGACATCGTCCTGACGTCCGAAGACCTTCGACGGATCGACGAGGCCGCTCCGGCAGGCGCGGCGGCGGGTCAGCGGTATCCCGATATGTCGAGCGTCGACGCGTAGCCGTCCATCCTCGGGCCGGACAGGATGAACGAAACCGGCCAGAACCCCCCTCCCCCCTCCTGGTCATTTGAGCCCGATAGTGGCTGAAACGACCGGTTGGTTGCGCTGGTCATTTGAGCCCGATAGTGGCTGAAACGACCGGGAGGGGAGGAGGGGAGGAGGGGAGGCGGGGTGCGTCGTTGGGTTTAGCTGAGGTAGTCGTCTATTTGGGGGCCGATTGTTGTCTCGTGACGGGGGCAGATGTAGGCCAGCGAGGCCGAGACGACTGCCACGGCGAAGTCCGGCGAGAAGCCCTGCTCGTCGGTGAGCGACACCACGTCGTCGAAGGTCCCCTCGGAGTCGAAGAGGACGCAGATCGTGACGCCCAGATCCCACAGTTCTTGCTCCGACGCCTCGTCACCATCATCCGAGTAGTCCCAGACCAGTGCCGCGAAGTCCGCCCGGTCGCTGGGCGTGCCGCCCGCGCTCGGGACCGTCGCCGGCTCTGGCGTGATGAGCGGCGCCGCACTCGATGCCGCGAGGCTCGGCTCAACCTGCGCCGTGGCGCCGCATCCGGCGAGGGTCAGGCCGAGACCTGCGCATAGAGCCGCCGCCATCGTCATCCTCAGCATGCTGTGCCTCCCCCGTTCGAACGAGCCCCACTGCTGGATGCCAGGGCCCCGCGAGCTGCCTCAAGCAGCACCCTGCGCTCGGCCCCCGCGATCGATGCTCGCGCCCTGCCCACCGCGTCGGCGTTCACCGAGATCGACGTGATGCCGAAGCGCACGAGTTGCTCGGCGAACTCCGGCCGGTTCGACGGCGCCTGCCCGCACAGCGACGACGTGATGCCCGCCGCGGCACTGGCCTCGATGATCTGTCGAATGGCATCGAGCACGGCAGCGTCCGACTCGTCGAAGAGATCGGAGCAGACCTCAGAGTCGCGATCGACGCCGAGCATCAACTGCGTCAGGTCATTCGAGCCAATCGAGACGCCGTCGATGCCGAGTGCCGCGTACTCCGGTATGCGGTAGACGACCGACGGCACCTCCGCCATCACCCATCGCAGCAGCCCGCGCTGCCGGCCCAGCGGGCTCGCATCGACGAGTTCAAGGCACGCCTCGAGCTCCCAGAGCGTGCGCACGAAGGGGATCATCAGGTGCAGGTTCGGCGTCTGCTCGCGCACCCGGGCGAGTACCTCGAGCTCGAGCCCGAACAGGTCAGGCTCCCGCACGTAGCGGTAGGCCCCGCGGTAGCCGATCATCGGGTTCTCCTCCCGGGGTTCGAAGTTCTCTCCCCCCTCGAGACCCCGGAATTCGTTGGTACGGAAGTCAATGCTTCGGTAGATGACCGGACGAGGCATGAAGGCGCTCGTGATGCGAAGGAGCGAAGACGCCATGCTGTCGATGAATTGCTGCCTGCCGCCCCGGGCCAGCAGCTCTCGCGGATGAACCCCGGCGAGGGCATCTGTGAGCATGAACTCCGCCCGCAGCAGGCCGACACCGTCGACCGGCAACGCTGCCACCGCCTCGGCGTTCTCCGCCACGGCGAGATTGACATACACCTGAGTCGCGAGCGGCTCCGGAGCCGCAGGGGTGACGGTCGCTCGCATCGAGGTCGTCGCGGCGATGCCCGCCGACTGCGAAGCGCCACTCCCCTCGATCACGCGCCCCGAGGTGGCGTCCACTGTCACCAGTTGCCCATCCTGCAAGTCACTCGTCGCCGTACGGGTTCCGACGATGCAGGGCACGCCGAATTCGCGCGCCACGATGGCGGCATGGCAGGTCATGCCACCACCATCGGTCACCAGGGCTGCGGCGCGGCGAATCGTCGGCACCCAGTCCGGGCTCGTCATGGTCGCGACGAGGATCTCGCCCGCCTGCAGTCGGGCACCCTCCTTCGGGCTGGCAAGGATGCGCACGCGGCCGCTCACCACGCCCGGCGACGCTGCCTGTCCGACGAGCAGCACTGCGCCCTGATCGGCATCGAGCCCAGCAGCCTCGCCGCCTGCGACGTCCGCACTGTCCGCAACGTCCGCGCCACGCCTCCCCATCGTGGT
>WLND01000036.1 GCA_009726075.1 Actinomycetota bacterium | reverse complement strand
GACTGGGCGCAGGCCGCCCTGTTCGCCCTCGGCGAGGCCCGTGCCGAGATCGACGCACTCAACGTGTTTCCGGTGCCCGACGGCGATACGGGCACCAACGTCTACCTCACGATGGAGGCCGCCTGCGCCGGGGTGAAGGAGGCGATCGACGTCGAGGATTCGAGGGCGTCGGCAGCCAGGGGACTCGCGCGTGGATCGCTGCTCGGGGCGCGGGGGAACTCCGGGGTGATCCTGTCGCAGATTCTCCGGGGCACCGCTGAGGTGCTTTCGGCTATCCCGTCCGAGCGCGAACTCATTGGCAGTGACATCGCGGCCATGCTCGAGCGCGGTGCCGACCTGGCATACACGGCAGTGGCCAAGCCCGTCGAGGGCACGATTCTCACCGTTGCCCGCGCCGCGGCCAATGCGGCTCGTGCCGCTCGCTCTGAGTCGGTTGCCGTGACCGTCGGCGCTGCGAGCGATGGCGCTTCCGATGCGCTTGAGCAGACTCCGTCGCTGCTCGAATCGCTGCGGATCGCCGGAGTGGTCGATGCCGGCGGAAGGGCCCTCGTCGTCGTGCTCGATGCGCTCGTCGACGTGGTGTCGGGCGCTCGGCACCCGGCGCATGGCCGTGGGCACCGCGCGCCGTCCCGGCCGTCACGATTCGCACGACATCCGCAATGGGGCCTGGGCCTCGTCGGCCGTGAACCACCGCCTGCCTACTCGGGACCCTCCTACGAGGTGATGTACCTGCTCGACGCCGATGCCCCGTCCGTCGACCGTCTCCGCGATTCACTTGCCGCACTCGGTGACAGTCTGGTGGTGATCGGCAGCGATGGCCTGTGGAATGTCCACGTCCACGTCGATGATCCGGGGGCTGCCGTCGAGGCCGGCGTCGTTGCTGGCCGACCCCACCGAATCCGCATCACGCGGCTGGAGAGCGTCTCGGACTCGGGCGACCGGCCGGCGCGAGCCCTGGTCGCCGTGACACACGGCCCGGGCACCGAGTCCCTGCTTCGTGACGCCGACGTCGCGACCGTGCCGGCACTGCCCCACACGAGACCATCGACCGGCGAGATCCTCTCGGCCATCCTCGCCTCGGGGGCCCCTGAAGTCATCGTCCTGCCGAGCGACAGCGACACCAGGCAGGTGGCCGAGGTGGCTGCGGCTGAGGCACGAGCTTCGGGAGTTCGGGTCTCCGTGATCCCGACGCGTGCGGTGGTCCAGACACTCGCGGCCGTTGCCGTGCATGACGGCGACGCGCGCTTCGAGGACGACGTCGTTGCCATGACCAGGGCCGCGGGCGCGACCAGGTACGCGGCGGTGACCATCGCCTCGAGGCAGGCGCTCACGACCGCCGGGCCGTGTCGAATCGGCGACGTTCTCGGGCTCGTCGACGGTGATATCAGCGTCATCGGCGACAGTACCGAGACCGTCAGCCGCGAACTGCTTGCGGCCATGCTCGCGGCCGGGGGCGAGCTCGTGACCCTCGTGTTCGGCAGTGAGAGCGACGAGCAGTTCGCCGAGCGGCTGGAATCCTGGCTGGCGGCCGAGCATCCGATGGTCGACGTTGCTGCCTACCACGGCGGCCAGCCCCTGTGGCCACTCATCATCGGGGTCGAGTGAGCGGGCTTTCGGCCCCCCTCTCGTCGGTGGTGGGCGGGAAGACCGCGAAGGCCCTGGAGAAAGCCCTGGGCCTGAGGACGGTTGACGATCTCCTGCGCCATTACCCGCGTCGCTATGCCGAGCGGGGCACCCTGACCGACCTTGCGATGCTTGAGGAAGGCGAGTCGGTGACGGTCCTGGCCGAGATCGAGCAGGTCACGAGCCGGCCCATGCAACAGCGCCGAGGGTCGATCCTCGAAGCGGTGGTCACCGATGGCAAGGGTCGTCTGTCGCTCACGTTCTTCAACCAGAAGTGGCGCGAGCACGAACTGCGGCCCGGGCGTCGGGGCCTGTTTGCGGGGCAGATCTCCAGTTTTCGCGGCAAGCGACAGCTCGCCCATCCGCAATGCCTGCTGCTCCCGGACGGAGTCGACGACGACCCTGCGGCGATCGAGGAGTTCGCTGGAGCACTGATCCCGGTCTATCCCGCCACGGCCGCGGTCACGTCATGGCACCTCGCCGGGTCTATCCGGGTCGCCCTTGACACCCTTGCGGACGTCGAGGATCCCCTGTCCGATGACGTTCGGACAGCCGAGGGCATCATCGGTCTGGAGCAGGCGCTGCGCCAGGTCCATCGGCCCACCGATGCCCAGTCGTGGCGCGAGGCGCAGGCTCGGCTGCGGTTCGAGGAGGCGTTTGTCCTGCAGGTCGTGCTGGCCCAGAGGCGGGCTCAGATGGCGCTCCTGCCTGCGACAGCGCGCATCACCGGAAGCGGGCCCCTGCAGGCGGCCTTCGACCGTCAGCTCCCGTTCGAGCTGACCGGTGGGCAGGTCGAGGTCGGTGCAGAAATCGCCGCAGACCTCGCGGGAACGCATCCGATGCATCGGCTCGTGCAGGGCGATGTGGGCAGCGGCAAGACGATCGTGGCCCTGCGGGCGATGCTCGGGGTCGTCGATGCCGGCGGGCAAGCGGCCATGCTTGCGCCGACCGAGGTTCTCGCTGTCCAGCACCATCGATCGATGACCGCGATGCTGGGGCCGCTCGCGCAGCGGGGCATGCTTGGCGGAGATGTCGACGGTACGAAGGTGGCCCTGCTGACCGGGTCGCAGCGCACGGCCACGCGCAGGCGGCAATTGCTCGATGTCATCTCCGGGGATGCGGGGATCGTCATCGGCACCCACGCGCTCATTCAGGACGCCGTCGAATTCAGGGACCTCGGGCTCGTCGTCATCGACGAGCAGCATCGGTTCGGCGTCGAGCAGCGCGCAGCCCTGGCAGCGAAGGCGCGCGGCGGCACTCGACCCCATGTGCTCGTCATGACCGCGACGCCTATCCCGCGCACGATCGCCATGACCGTGTTCGGCGACTTGGACATCTCGACCTTGACCGAGCTCCCCGCGGGACGCAGTCCCATCGCCACGCATGTGGTTGCGGTGCTCGAGCAGCCGGGGCACGTCGAGCGCGCATGGGAGCGCGTGCGCGAGGCGGCAGCCGCGGGTCATCGGATCTACGTGGTGTGCCCGCGCATTGGCGACACAGGGGGGCCGGATGCCGCAGAAGGCGATGAGGGCGACGACACCGGCGATGGACCGGCCGTGGCGTCTGTCATCGCGGTAGCCGAGCGTCTGGCGTCAACTGATCTCAGCGGACTTCGCGTCGAGGTCCTCCACGGACGCATGACCGCCGAGGCCAAGGACGATTGCCTGCGCAGGTTCACTGACGTCGATGCGGCGGATGGCATCGACGTCCTTGTCTCCACGACGGTGATCGAGGTGGGAGTCGATGTTCCTGCGGCGACGATCATGATCATCATCGATGCTGATCGGTTCGGCATTTCCCAGCTCCATCAGCTTCGCGGGCGCGTGGGCCGCGGTGCGTTTCCGAGCCTGTGCCTGCTCTTCACCGAGATGCCGAAGGGAAGCCCGGCGCGCGAGCGACTCGAGGCCGTCGCATCGACGACCGACGGGTTTGAACTGTCGCGCAAGGACCTTGAGTTTCGGCGGGAGGGCGACGTGCTCGGATCCATGCAGTCCGGCCGCCGCAGTTCGCTGCGGCTGCTCGAGGTCGTCCGTGACGAGGCCGTGATCGAGCGGGCCCGCGCGGCAGCGATGGCGGTGGTCGAGCAGGACCCGAGCCTTGTCTCGCAGCCGGCTCTGCTCAGTGCCATCGCTGCTCTCGTCCATGACGATCAAGCCGATTTCATGGAAAAGGCCTAGGTCAATGAGGGTGAGGGCAGCGGAGTCATGACGCGGGTCATTGCGGGGTCGGCGCGGGGTCGACGACTTGAGGTGCCGGTGAGCGGGACGCGGCCGACGGCCGATCGGGTGCGTGAGGCGATGTTCTCGAGCCTTGCCGCCATGCTGTCGGAGGACGGAATCGCCTGGCGCGACCTTCACGTGCTGGACGGGTATGCCGGGTCTGGAGCCCTGGGCCTCGAGGCCCTGAGCAGGGGGGCGGCCTCGGCGACGTTCGTCGAGCATCGCGCGGCCGCCGTCGCCGTGATCAGGCGCAATGTCGAGGCGATCGGCGTCCGCGGAGCCGATGTCGTGACTGCCGACCTGGCCGTGGCCGCCCGACGGGCACGGACGGGAGCCCCGTGCGGCCTCGTGCTCCTCGATCCGCCGTACGAGGTGCCGTCCGAGACGATGGCACGGGAGCTCGGGCTGCTCTGCGAGCACGGTTGGCTCGCTGCGGAGGCCCGGGTTGTCATTGAGCGCCCGAAGTCCGATCACGCGAGCCCGTTGCCGCCCGGGTGGATGCTGGTGAAGCACCGGGCGTACGGCGACACGGCACTTTGGTCCGGTCGCCGCATGCCGGACTCGGGGGCGCCCCAATCGAACCAGGAGGCCAGTGATGCGTAGTGCCGTATGCCCCGGGTCATTCGACCCGGTCACGAACGGGCATCTGGACGTGTTCGCCAGGGCAGCCGACCTCGCCGACGAGGTCATCGTGGCCGTTCTCCACAACAAGACGAAGTCGAGCCTGTTCACGGTCGATGAGCGAATCGAGATCCTTCGCGACGTGGTGGCACCGCTCGGCAACATTCGCGTCGATTCGTTTCACGGGCTCCTCGTCGACTATTGCCGGGCGAACGGGATCAAGGCGATCGTCAAGGGCCTGAGGGCAGTGAGCGATTTCGACTATGAATTCCAGATGGCGCAGATGAATTACCGGCTCGCGCGTGTCGAGACGCTCTTCGTCTCGACCAATCCGCTGTACAGCTACCTGTCGTCCAGCCTGGTCAAAGAGGTGGCGACCTATGGCGGTGACGTGCAGGGGCTCGTGCCGCCAGCCGTGTTGGATCGCCTCCACCGAAGGATCTCGGACAGAATGGCCTCTGACCCGAAATAGAACGGTCGTCGCAGCACCACGTGCGCACCTCACGCATGCCGTCAATACCCGCTGTTGCTGAACCGCGAACCAAGGAGACAGCCGAGTGGATGTGCAGGACAGGCTCGCTGAGCTCCTCGTCTTGATCGAGGATGCCAAGTCGATGCCACTCTCGGCTTCGTGCATCGTCAATCGCTCGCAAGTCCTCGACCTCGTCGAGGAAATTCGCCACCTGCTGCCCGAATCGGTGCACCGCGCCGATGAACTGCTCGCGGACCGCGAGACGGTCGTGCGCGATGGCCTTCGCGAGGCAGAACGGATCATCAACCGGGCGCGTTCGGACGCTGATCGCATGGTCTCCGAGCACGAGGTCTACCTCGCCGCGGTGGCTGAGGCTCAGGCCATGCGCAATGACGTGGCAGACGAGACCGATCGCATGCGTCGCGAGACCGACGACTACATCGATGCCAAGCTCGCCGCCTTCGAGATCACCCTCGAACGAACCCTGAAGATCGTCGCGCGTGGCCGGGACCGGCTGAACAACGCGATGTACCAGGAACTCGCTCCAGAGCAGGGGCTTGTCGACGAGCTCTATGACGAGGGCCGATAAGCGGTCACAGGGCGATGCTGGGAACCGATGCGCAGGGGGTGCTGCCGAGGCGGTTTTCGCGAGGGGAGTCGTCCGCGCTACCATTTGGCCACAGCCTCTCGCGGGGCCACAGTTGCCCAAGCCTCATCCGTAAGGGGAGCAGTGACAAGCCTCGATCCCACTAGCCCGTGCGTTATCGATTCGCGTGCGCTTGGCCTGCAGCAGCGGGCGGGGTCGATGATCACTGTCGACCGAACGGTGCCGGCCCCGGAGCGTCTGGGCATCGCGTTGGCCAGGGTCTCTGCGGGCTCTCCGGTCGACCTCGAACTCCGACTGGAATCCGTGATGGAGGGGGTACTGGTCTCTGGTACTGCAGATGTTCATGTCGACGCCGAATGCGCGCGTTGCCTTGAGCCGATGGAGTGGGACGAGGCTGTCGACTTCAGCGAGTTGTTCGTCTATCCCGCCACGGATGCCCGTGGCGCGGTGGTCGAGGAACCCGGTGATGAGGAAGACCCGCTGCCGCGGATTCAGGATGATCTCATCGACCTGGAGCCAACGCTTCGCGATGCAGTAGTGCTTGGGTTGCCCCTGGCTCCGCTGTGCAGCGAGGATTGCGCCGGGCTGTGCTCCGAATGCGGGGTGCGGCTCGACGATGCACCGGGGCACGCGCACGACCAGACCGATTCACGGTGGGCGGCACTTGCCGGCCTCGTGGAGCCAGACGAGCAGTAACAGACGATAGGGAAGTACCGTGCCAGTACCGAAGCGGAAGATGTCTCGCTCCAACACCCGGAGCCGTCGTGCCCAGTGGAAGACCACGGTGCCGAACCTGGTGACCTGCGTCACCTGCAAGGAGAAGCGCCTGTCGCACACGGCGTGCCCCACCTGCGGCACGTACGCCAAGCGCCGCGTCCTCGACGTCTAGACCGACGTGGCCCGAGTCGCCCTTGATCTTCTGGGCGGCGATGGTGCCCCCGAGGTCGTGGCCGATGCCGTCGGGATCCTCACACGGGAGGACGTCGACATCGACCTCGTCCTCGTGGGACCACCTGACCTAGCCGAAGCACTCCTCGCCGCTCGCGGAATTCATCGCGGGCGGCTTGAGGTGTGTGCCGCTCACGACGTGGTGCCGATGGACGCACGCCCCCTCGACGCCCTGCGGGCCGATGCGTCGCGCGCTCATCCGCGGATGAGCGTCATGGTGGCCGCAATGGCCGTCCGCGACGGCAAGGCTGACGCGTGGGTGTCAGTCGGTCACACCGGTGCGTCGGTGACGGCCGCGGCGCTCGTCCTCGGGCGCATCGCCGGGATGACTCGCCCGGCACTGGCGGTGGTCCTGCCGGGGCTCGAGGGTCCCGTAGTCCTCGTCGATGCCGGGGCTAGCCTGGATGCCAGCCCCGAGGCCCTCGCTCAGTTCGCGGTCGCCGGCTGGGGATACGCCCGCGGCCTCGGGGTCCAACGACCGCAGGTGGGGCTGCTCAATATCGGACACGAGCCGGGCAAGGGCGACGAACTCCGGCTTCGGGCCTTCGCCGAACTCAGCGCTCGGCTCCCGCTCATGGGCATTGACTTCGTCGGAAACGTCGAGGGAAGCGATGTCGCTCGCGGGGCCGCTGCGCAGGTGATCGTCACCGATGGGTTCACCGGAAACGTCCTGCTCAAGGGGATCGAAGGGGCCGTCGACTGGGCGGCCCAGCGCATGGGCACCGCCTACGGTGACCTCGGACCGGCTCGGGCCGTCGTGCGGGCTGTCGGCACCGGGGACTTCGCGGGTGGCATGCTGCTCGGAGTCAATGGCATCACGGTTGTCGGGCACGGCGCCGGCAATGCGGCACAGATCTGCGCCTGCGTGCGGCTCGCGGCCAGATCCGTCGATGCAGGGACCCTTGATTTGACCCGTGAGGCGGTCAGCGCGCTCGGGGCCGAAGAATCCGGGCCGCCCCCAGCAGTTGAGCGGGTAGGCCCATGACTGTCGTTCCGTCGGGCATGCGGCCCTCGGAGCAGGGGCTGCGGACCGCAAGCAGCGTGGTGGCACGGGTGTTCGGGGCGTGGCCGGTGACGGCCCCTCGAGCCGACACTCCGCTCTCGGCCTTAGGCGGTATTGACAGCGCGTGGGTGCTCATCGACCAGGCGCTGGCTGACGAGACCGATGGGGCGGTTCGGCTTGACGACGCTGACATCGATGGGATTACGACCCTGGGAGACCTCGCAGAGTTCATCGACAATCGAAGGGGCATCGCGCCATGACCAAGCGCCAGGATCGACTCCGCGAACTCCAGGAGACACTCGGCGTCCCGCTTGATCCGGAGCAGCTCAACCTGGCGTTGACGCATCGTTCGTACGCGTACGAGCAGGGTGGCCTGCCGCACAATGAGCGGCTGGAGTTCCTCGGCGACGCAGTCCTCGGGATGGTCGTGACCGACAAGCTCTACCGCACGTACCCTGACCTGCCGGAGGGCCAGCTGGCGAAGCTCCGCGCGGCCGTGGTCAATGCCCGTGCCCTCGCTGAGGTGGGCCGCGCGCTCGGCATCGGGGACTACCTGCTGCTTGGCCGAGGCGAGGAGACGACGGGCGGACGCGACAAGCTGTCGATCGTTGCCGACGTCATGGAGGCGATCATCGGCGCTGTCTACATCTCATCGGGCCTTGACGTCGCCGGTGAACTCGTCCACCGGCTCTTCGATCCGCTCATCAGCGCATCGGCTGAACTCGGTGCCGGTCTCGACTGGAAGACGTCGCTGCAGGAGGCTGCCGCAAATGCAGGGCTGGGCCTGCCGGCCTACGTCATCGTCGACTCAGGGCTTGACCACGAGAAGGAATTCGACGCTCAGGTCTTGATCGGCGGCGAGCCATTGGGCACCGGGTACGGGCGATCGAAGAAGGTTGCCGAGCAGCAGGCGGCCGAGCAGGCGTATCGAACCCTGCTCGAGCGCGCCGCGACGGACTGACGAGCTCCCGTGCCAGAGCTGCCCGAGGTCGAGGTCGTTCGCCGGGGATTGGATCGCTGGGTGTCGGGGCGCGAGGTGTCCGAGGTCCAGGTGCTGCACCCGCGGGCGATCCGCCGACAGTCGGGCCCCTTCGAGCAGGCGGTGGTCGGACGCCGGATTCGGTGCGTCAGCCGCCGGGGAAAGTACCTGTGGATGCCACTCGATCCGGCACGGGCGGTGGGCGGGGCTGGCGCAGGCGACGCAACCGGCCAGCGGGGGAATGATCAATCGGCGATGGCCCTGGTGGCCCACCTCGGCATGAGTGGTCAACTCCTCGTCCAGGAGGCGGGAGCCCCGGATGAGTCGCACCTGCGCGTGCGCTTCGAGTTCGCGGACGGGGGGCGCGAACTGCGATTCGTCGATCAGCGAACCTTCGGCGGGGTCATGACCGCAGCGCTCGTGCCAGACGCCGCCGGCGGATTCGTCCCGGATCTCATCGAGCACATCGCCCGCGACCCGCTCGACCCGGACTTCGACGACGAGGAGTTCAGCCGCCGGCTTCGGTCGCGAAGCACGGAGGTGAAACGGGCGTTGCTCGACCAGTCACTCGTGTCGGGGATCGGCAATATCTATGCGGACGAGGCCCTGTGGCGTTGCGAAGTGCACGGTCGCCGACTGACGAACTCGCTCGGTGAGCACGACGTCAGATCGCTCCTTGGGCATGCACGCGGGGTCAT
>WLND01000359.1 GCA_009726075.1 Actinomycetota bacterium | reverse complement strand
CGCGATCTGGGCCTACTTCCTCATCGCCCTGCGGGGCTGGGTCCTCACCCCCCTCCGTGCCGTCCGGTCAGATCTCGGACGCGCAACGCGCGCAGCCGACCACGACCACCCGATTACCGAGCGTGGGCCACTTGAGATCGCCGAACTGGCCGCGGACGCGGAGGAGTTGAGACGCTCCCTGGTCCGCGAGATCGACATCGCATCGGCGGCCCGGTCTGCCATGCACCACGACGCACCGGCCATCGCGATGATCGAGCGGGTGATGGCGACCCCACGTGGCGCTCCCCCGGCGGGCCTTGCAATCTCCGGCACCACGCGGGCAGCAGACGGCATCGTGGCCGGCGACTGGTGGGACGCCATGACCTTGCCGGACGGAACCCTCGCCTTCGTCGTCGCCGACGTCTCGGGGCACGACCTCGAGGCCGGCCTGACGGCGTTCCCGACCCGTCAAGTGCTTCGCTCAGGCCTGATGGCCGGGCTACCCCTCGACGTAGTCATGGGATTGGCGGCCGCAAGCGTGGCCGATGGCGGCCATGTGCTCACCGCGTTCATCGGTTGCATCGACATGGCGCAGGAGCGGCTCACGTGGGTCAATGCCGGGCACCCAGCGGCAATCATCATCGGCACCTACGGGCAGCCCGTGAAGTGCGGCCCGACGGGGCCATTGGCATCGACCCTCGAGAGCACCTGGCGCGTCAGAGAGGTCCCCTTTCACCCGGGAGACGTGTGCGTCGCGTTCTCGGACGGACTCATCGAATCGATGGACGACACGGGGGCGGAGTTGTCACTCGACGGCGTCGTGAGCCTGCTGGCGCACATGAACGCACGCAGTGGGATCGGGCCACCTGAACTCGCCGAGAGACTGCTGGGCCTCGCCCGTGCCCGGGCCAGCAACTGGAGCGACGACGACACAACCCTGCTCGTCATTTCCCGAACCTGAACGAGCCTCAATTCGCAAACCGATTGCGCGCCGCCCGAGGCGCCGACAGACTGACGAGTCCATCCGCGAACGGGAAGGTCTTTGCATGAGGTACACGCTGCCCCTGACCGACCCGATCCTGTCGACGGTCGATGTGTGCGTCACGCTCAGCGGCCTGCGGATCCTCGATGGCGTCAGCATCGGGGTTCCCGAGGGCACGGTCACCGGCCTGATCGGCCCCAATGGTGCAGGCAAGACCACCGTCTTCAACGTGATCAGCGGATTCGTGAAACCCGCCTCCGGCAGCATTCGCTTCGACGGCCGGCGGCTCAAGCGCATTGAGCCGCATCGCCTTACCTCGCTCGGCATCTCGCGCACCCTCCAGGGTGTCGGCCTGTTCCCGAGCCTGACGGCGCTCGAGAACGTCATGCTCGGCGGCTCCTCGAAGGTGCGCAGCGGAATCATCGCCCAGGCCCTCGCCATGCCCTGGACAGACACCGAGCAGGACCACCTGCGCGAGCGCTCCATCGCGGTCATGACCGAACTCGGTGTCGAGACCGACGCTGAGCGACTGCCCGGTGAACTGCCGTACCCGATCCAGAAGCGGGTCGCCCTCGCCAGGGCCCTGGTGAGCGACCCGAAGGTGCTCCTCTTGGACGAGCCCGCCGGCGGCATCAGTGCGGGCGACATGGCTGACCTTGCGAAGCTCATCCGAAGTTGGGTGCCCCATCGCTCGGTCCTCCTCGTCGAGCACCACATGGAACTCGTCATGGGGGTCTGCGACCTCATCTGGGTCCTCGACGCCGGCAAGGTCATCGCGGCCGGGAGCCCGGAGGACGTGAGAACCGACCCCGCGGTGCTGGCCGCCTACCTCGGACAGGAGGGAGCAGCCTGATGCTGACAATCACGGATCTCACGGTGAACTACGGGCCGGTCGAAGCACTGAATGGCGTGACCCTCGAGGTGCCGCGCGGCCAGATCACGGCGGTCATCGGCGCGAATGGCGCCGGCAAGTCGACGCTGATGCGAACCCTCGCCGGTCTCGTGACCCCGAGCGCCGGGCAGGCCAAGCTCGACGGCGAGATCATCACCAGGCGAAGCCCCGAGGACATCGTCCGCCTGGGGATGGCCCTCGTCCCCGAGGGACGATCGACGATCCCTGAGCTCACCGTCGAGGAGAACCTCCGGCTAGGCGGCCTGTGGCGAGCGAAGGCCGATCGGCGCAAGGCTCAGGCCGATGTCTTCGATCTCTTTCCCGTGCTGGCCGAACGCCAGCGCATGCGGGCCGACACCCTCAGCGGCGGCGAGCGTCAGCAGTTGGCGATCGGCCGAGCCCTCATGTCCGCGCCGCGATGCCTGCTCCTCGATGAGCCCTCGCTCGGCCTTGCGCCCCTCATCGTCACGCAGATCCTCGAACTGGTGCGACGCCTGGCGGACGAAACCCAGATCGCGGTGCTGCTCGTCGAGCAGAACGCCGTGACAGCACTGCGCATGGCCGACACCGGCATCGTCCTGAACCTCGGGCGCATCGTGTCCTCCGGGCCGGCATCCGCCATCGCGTCCGACGAGAAACTTCGACATGCCTACCTGGGCTACTGAGGGGCGACGGCGATGACCACCTTTATCGACTACCTCATCGGCGGGGTGAGCAACGGCGCGGTGATCGCGCTCATGGCGCTCGCCCTCGTGCTCATCTGGCGCGCGACCCGGGTGGTGAACTTCGCCCAGGTCGGCCAGGCGATGTTCACGACCTTCATCGCGCTCAGCGTCCAGACCCTGACGGGCTCATGGATCTTCGCACTGCTCGTCGCGCTGGTGGCCGGCGCGATCCTGGGCGTCATCGTCCAGTTCCTGGTGCTGCGCCCGATGCGCCGGGCCGACACGTCCGGCGCGATCATCGCGACCTTCGGGGTTCTCATCGCCCTGCAGGCGGGGGTCGGCATGATCTGGGGCGGCGATGCGCGCGCCTACCCGCAGCCCTTCGACAACTCGGGGATCGTGGTGTTCGGCCGGATCTGGCCGATCTCGGTCTACGACCTCGTCGTTATCGCCGTCACGATCCTGCTCGTCGTCGCCCTCTCGCTGTTGTTCACCCGGACGTCGATCGGGCTCGCGATGCGGGCATCGGCCTTCAATCCCGAGGTT
>WLND01000358.1 GCA_009726075.1 Actinomycetota bacterium | reverse complement strand
GGCTGGGCCAAGCGCCTCGTCGGCATCCCGATCGTTGCGTACACCGGTGGCCTGCTCCTCGGCTACGTCACCTTCATGTAATGCCCGGTGCTCTGTCACTTCGTCGTGCCAGGAACCGACCACGCGCTGGCCAGGTTCGGGGTGACGGCCAGATTGAGGACGTCGTCATCACGCGGGCGCATTCAGTGCGCGTCGGGAGCGTCCGTAACTTCAACTCCCGACCACTTCATGAACCACGCGTGCGGTCCGAACACGTTCACCTGCGAGTGCGGATCGGGGGAGTCCTTCAGCGACGTCGCAGCCCAGTGGCAAGGTTCACGAAGCGCAACGCCCTAGCATCTGGCCCACAATCTGGGCAGGATGCACGAACGGGCTTGCCTGAGGGGCCCATTGCTGCAACTTGGCCACAATCGGGATGAAACGACGAGGGGCCTTCAGCGCCCCTGCGGAGGTGAGTGATCGTGAGTGAAGCATCAGTGAGCGCCGAGACCGCGAGGGTCGTCGACCAACTCGACGACTGGGGCCCGCGCCTCGGCGCAGATTCTGGTACTCCGACGATGTCGGGCCGGGTGATCTTTGAGGCGCCGGGCGTCGAGGTTGGCATCTGGCGGTGCACGCCGGGCGGTTGGCCGATCGTCGACCGGCCGGACACGGAGTCAGTGCTCATCCTCGAGGGACGAGCGCGGATCACTGACGCCGGGGGAGGGGCCGTCGAGCTCTCGGCGGGCAGCGCGCTCGTGCTTCCCGTCGGCTGGTCTGGCCGCTGGGACATCCTGGAAACCCTGGTGAAGCACTACGTGATTGTCGCTGGGTGAGCAGGCGGTAGCGGATCCCGCGCAGTCACGGTCAGAAGGGGCGGCCAGGGCGAGAGAGCCCCTGGACAGGATGAACGAAAGAGCGCTCCTGAAGGCCCGTTTCGTTGATCCGACCCACAATCCGGATGAAATGACGGGGGGAGGGAGGGCGGGACTTCTGGCACTCCGGCTGGCGCTGATCTCAGCGCAGACTTGATGCATGAGTGATGTCGTTGTCGTATCGAATCTGTGTCGCGAGTACGGCTCCGTCCGCGCGGTCGATGGCCTGAGCTTCAGCGTCGCCGAGGGCGAGGTGTTCGCCCTGCTCGGGCCCAACGGTGCTGGCAAGACAACCACCGTCGAGATCCTCGAGGGCCACCGTGAGCGCACGAGCGGCGAGGTGAGCGTCCTCGGCTTCGACCCGGCGACAGGCGGTCGCGCCTACCGTGAGCGCATCGGGGTCGTACTCCAGGAGGCCGGCTTCGACGAGGAGTTCAAGGTGCGCGAGCTCGTCGCCATGTATGCATCGCTCTACCCGAAACGACGCGACGTGAACGAGATCATCGACCTCGTCGGGCTGGCGGACAAGCGCAATGCCCGGACGAAAACGCTGTCCGGCGGTCAGCGTCGCCGACTCGATCTCGCACTCGGTCTCGTCGGCGACCCCGATCTGCTCTTCCTTGACGAGCCGACGACCGGGTTCGACCCGTCGGCCCGGCATCGAGCGTGGGATCTCGTTGCCTCGCTGCGCGACCTGGGCACCACGATCCTGCTCACCACGCACTACATGGAGGAGGCCGAGAAGCTCGCCGACCGCGTGGCGGTGATCGTCGGCGGCCGACTCGTGGCGATGGGCACGCCGGCCGAGCTCATCGCGGAGGACGAGGCGGCAATGATCGAATTCCGCCTCCCGCCGGGAGCCTCAACGGCGGATCTTCCACGCCTAGGCAGCGCGCCTCGCATCGACGGCCCGTCCGTCATCATCGAGACGATGCGACCGACATCCGACATGCTGGCGCTAACCGCCTGGGCCGTCGACTCGGGCCGTGAACTTCCCGAGCTCACCCTGCGCCGGCACACGCTGGAAGACGTCTTCCTCGAGCTCACCGGGAGCAGTAATGCCGACTGATGTCGGCCATCGACCTTCGAATCTGGCCCTTGTCGCCGGCCAGTTCCAGTACTCAAACCGCAGCTACTGGCGCACGCCGATCGCCGCCTTCTTCACGCTGATCTTCCCGACGTCATTCCTCGTCGTCATCTGCGCGATCGCCGGCAACGAGGTGATCGACGACCGCTCCGGGGTCCGAGTCGCCCAATTCCTGACACCGGTGTTCGCGGTGTTCGGGGTCTGCATGGCGTCATTCGTCTCGCTCGCCCTCGGCGTCGCGTACTCCAGGCAGGCCGGGGTCCTCAAGCGTTTGCGGACGACACCGCTGCCCCCGTGGGCGCACCTCGCCGGTCGCCTCCTCACCGCGGTGTTCGTCTCGCTCGTTGCCGTGGTGCTGGTCACCGGCATCGGCGTGGTGTTCTACGACGTTGACATCATCTGGCGAACGCTGCCCGCGGTGCTCCTCACCCTGATCGTTGGCATCACGTGCTTCGCCGCCCTCGGCCTTGCCGTCGTGTCTATCGCTCCGACGCCGGGCGCCACGCAGGCGCTGGCGAACGGCGGCCTCATCCTGCTCGCCTTCATCTCCGACGTCTTCGTCGTGAACCTGCCGAACTGGCTCGACAGCGTCGGCTGGGTCTTTCCGCTCAAGCACTTCGTCAATGCGGTGGCCGACGGCTTCAACCCGTTCCTGGCAGGCAATGGGCTCTACTGGGACCACATTGCCGTCATGGTCGCGTGGGGGGTGATCGGGGCGGCCGTGGCACTTCGCTTCTTCCGTTGGGAGCCGCCTCCAGCGCACGTGAGTCGTCGCGATCGTCGGGCGATAGCGCAGGACGAGGCGGACGAGGCTGCCGCCGGATCCGTCGAACTGAGCCCTGCGACTGGCACGGCATCGCCGTCCGTTGCGTCCATGGTCGTCGGGCAGACCACCTTCGCGACGACGAAACTCCTTCGTGACCCGATGGCGGTCTTCTTCTCGATCGTCTTCCCGATCCTCCTGCTCGTCTTCTTCTCGGCGATCTACGGCACCGAGGTCATCTGGAACGGCCTACCACTGCCTCAGTACCTCGCGGCAGCGTTCTCCGTCTACGGGGTGTGCGTCATGGCCTACGTGAACTTCGCCGGCAGTGTGGCCGAAGACCGGTCTCGGGGAGTCTTGAAGCGGTT